>DASTDR010000558.1:0-9554 GCA_035710265.1 Gemmatimonadales bacterium
TCTCGTAGGTGGACCGCAGCGACGGTTGCAGGTCGGCTTCGACCACTTCCGTCATCTGCCGAGCGAAGGCCTGATCGTAGATGTTGAGATTGGCTTCGTCGTTGAGGCGGAACGACCGGGGGTCGAAGTTGGTCGAGCCCACCGAGACCAGCGCGGTGTCGACGATCACCAGCTTGGTATGGAGCATCGTCGGCTGATACACGTAGATGAGGACGCCTGCCTGCAGCAATTCGCCCCACGTGCTCTTGGATGCGGCCTGGGTCGTTTTCGCGTCGCTGTGCGGGCCGGGCAACAGGATGCGCACGCGCACGCCGCGACCACGCGCCTCGATGATCGCCTGGATGAGCAGTTTGTCGGGGACGAAGTACGACGCCGCCACGTCGATCGTCCGTGCGGCCGCGGCCACCGCCAACAGGTACATCAGATGCATGCTTTCGCTGCCGCCCGCGGGTGACGCGATAAACAAATGCGCGTCCAGCTTGCCTGCCGGCTCGAGCGGCGGGAAATAGGTCGCGCCGTTCAAAATCTCGCCCGTGGTCTTGATCCAGTTGTCGTTGAAGGCGGCCTGAAACTGCGCGACCACCGGTCCCTCGACGCGGAAGTGCGTCTCGCGCCAGTGCTCGGGGTCTTGCGCCCGGCCCTGCCAGTGATCGGCGATGCCGACGCCCCCCGTGAAGGCGATCCTGCCGTCGACCACCAGGAGCTTGCGGTGGGTGCGGTTGTTGAGCCGGCGCAGGTTGTACCAGTGCAACGGCCGATACCGCTGCACCCGCACGCCGGCCTCCTCCATCCGCGTCAACAGTGCGCGGTCCATCTTGGCGCTTCCCGCCCAGTCGATGGTGACATTGACCGGGATGCCCGCGCGCGCGCGCTCCGTGAGGGCCACGGTGAACGTCTCGCCGATCTCCCCCGACCAGTAGATGTAGGTTTCGAACGTGATCGAGGTACGCGCCCCGCGGATGGCCTCGAGCATCGCCGGGAAGATCTCCACGCCGTTCTGCAGCGCGATGACCGCATTACCCGCGGTGATGGATGGGCCCAGCATCACCGACATCTCGCGCCGGAATTGCGGATCGGCGATTGGATAGCGATGCGCGATCTGCCACTGAAGTTTCTTGTCGGGACGGGCGAAGTTGAGCGCTACCAGCACGAACAGGAAGGTGGCAAGCACGGATATCGCAACGGTCCAGAACATGCGTCGTCGACTCCAGTGCTGGGGCATGGCTCAATGTCTCCTCTCTCGGTTGCCCCCGCCAGAGCGATCGCATTTCCCCGGACGCTGTACCGGTTGTGACCTTGACAGCCTGAGCTTTCGTTTTTAGAGTTTCCCTCGCTTCAAGGGAGTCGCGTCCCGTTCTGGCTGCTCGAGGTGGGCCACGGTGACGCGATTTTTGTTTTCAGGAGGGCTTGCCATGCTGGTTGCAGCGCGGTTCCAAACGATTAGCCCAGTGGACGTCGGGAGGTTCGTGTATCGAGCCTGCCCCGGTAGAGGTCTATTCGGCACGGGAGGACTGCGCTAACAGCGGGACGCCGCCTTTTCCAGCGCATTCCTCGCCCCATCCCGTGCCGATCACGTGATGGGGCGATGTGTTTGTGGCCCGGTCCGGGCGGGAAGTCCGTGAAGGACCGCGACTCCCGTAACGGATGGAACGCCCGGGACGGGCCACACGAGGGCAGAGGGAAACGAGCAAGAGAACGACCAGAACGAGGAGCGGCCGCAGGATGCAGCGCCGGGGTGGGCCCGCGGGCTGGCTGTCCCCCTCACTCCGGCTGGGTATATCTAGGAGGAAACATGGACAAGGTTGAGATCTTCGGCTCTCACGAGCCCAACACATTGCTGCAGCTCCAGGACGTCGCCAGCCGCGCCGAGCGTGCCGCGCTCATGGCCGACGGCCATCTCGGCTACGTGATGCCGATCGGCGGCGTGGCCGCGTACCGCGACAAGGTCTCGGTCGTGGGCGTGGGATTCGACATCGCCTGCGGCAACGCGGCGATCCGCACCGACCTGAAACTGCCCCAGATCCAGGGCAAGATCCGTGAGCTCGCGGACGAGATCCAGGCGTCGCTGTCGTTCGGCGTGGGCCTGAAGAACCGCGCCGACGATGCGCCCAAGAGCGATCCGCTGTTCGAGGATCCGGCGTGGGAAGCCCTCCCCGATCGGCACGAGCGCGACCGCTTGCGTGCCAAGGCGCGCGAGCAGCTCGGCACCGTCGGCAGCGGGAATCACTACGTCGACGTGTTCGCCGATGAAGCGGACCGCATCTGGGTCGGCGTGCATTTCGGCTCGCGCGGCTTCGGCTACGGCGTGGCGCACGGTTTTCTCGCGCTGTCGCAGAACAAGCAGTGGGGCGAGCGCGCGCCGGAGCGCGAGGCGCTGCTCGACGTGCATGCCCCGATCGGCGATGCGTACTGGCAGCTGATGACTCTGGCCGGCCGGTACGCGTACGCGGGGCGCGAGTGGGTCGCGCGCAAGGTCGTGGCGATCCTGGGCGGGCGCGAAGTGGAGCTGGTGCACAACCATCACAACTTCGCTTGGATCGAAGAGCATGGCGGCGAGAAGCTCTACGTCGTGCGCAAGGGCGCGACGCCGGCATTTCCGGGGCAGAAGGGGTTCGTGGGCGGCTCGATGGGCGACAACGCCGTGATTCTCCAGGGCGCGACGCCGGCGGACAGCGCGACGCAGGAGTTGCAGGCACGCGCGTTGTACTCGACCGTGCACGGCGCGGGTCGCGTCATGAGCCGGACCGCGGCCGCGGGGAAGCGCACGCGCAAGGGCAAGGTGCTCAAACCGGGCGCGATCTCGCGCGAAATGATGAACGAGTGGATCAAGGGCAAGGGCGTATTGCTGCGCGGCGGTGGGACCGATGAGAGCCCGCACGTGTATCGCCGCCTGCCCGATGTCCTCGAGGCGCAGGGAGCGACCGTCGAGGTCCTGCATACGCTCCGGCCGCTGATCGTCGTAATGGCCGGGGCGGATGAGTTCGATCCGTACAAGGACTGAACGTGAGGACGGACCTCGGCCTCACGGGGCGACGTTCTGGTTCACCCGGAAAAAATTCGTGGGGTCGTAGGTCCGCTTGAGCGTCCGGAGCCGATCGTACGTCGTTGGGCCGTAGGCTGCCCGGACCCGCTCCTGTCCTTCATCGCCCAGAAAGTTCACGTAAATGCGACCGGTGGAATACGGACGCACGGCTTCCCAGAACCCCCGGGTCCATGCGATACAGTCATCGGCGCGAGCCGGCTCGGACCAGATCGAGTCGATGACCACGGCATGGGTCGCCTGCCTGTCCTCGAATGCCGAGCGCGTCCCGTCCCTTCTCCCGACCGCGCCCCCCAGGTGGAAGATGATCGTGTAGGACTCGGGCGTCGCGACGCGCCAGGCGTGCTCGACGAGCGTCTCGATCAGCGCATCAGTGAGCGGCGCCAGGTACTCCGACTTCCAGTAATACCTGAGGCCGTGGGGCGCGGTGCCGTCGAACAGCGCCTGGTGCGCGACGTACGGCGTCGGGCGGATCAGGTCGAGGTATGGCGCACCAAACCGGCGCAGCGGGGCCAGCGCGCGTTCGCCTTCATCGAGGGGCCCGGCGTAGCAGGCGCCGATCACGACGACGGGTTGTCCGTGCAGCGCAGGAGGGAGGAACGGCGCGGGAGGCGCCATCCTGAGGACCACGATCGTCGTCAGCTCGTCGGGCACGCTCGCGATGTACTCGCGGTAGAAGCCAAGGACATCGCGTGCCTGTGTCGCGGGGTACAGGATCAGGCCGGCCAGGACGATCGGGCCGACGGGATGTAGCCGATACTCGAAGGAGGTCACCACGCCGAAGTTGCTACCGCCCCCGCACAACCCCCAAAACAGATCGGCATGCTCGGTCTCGCTGGCCCGGAGGAACTCGCCCTCCGCGGACACTACATCGGCCGACAGCAGATTGTCGGCGGCAAGCCCGTGCTTGCGCATGAGCCAGCCGATCCCGCCGCCCAGGGTTAATCCCGCGATTCCCGTGTGGGAAATGATGCCACCGGTTGTGGCGAGGCCGAACACCTGCGTCTCCCGGTCCAGCTCGCCCCAGAGGAGGCCGGGCTGAGCCCGGACGGTCCGGCCCACAGGATCGACCCACACACCCTTCATCTTCGAGCAGTCGAGGACAACGCCGTCGTCGCACACGGCGGTGCCGGCGACATTATGACCGCCCCCTCGAATGGCCAACCGAAGGCCGTGGTCCCGCGCGAACCGAATCGCGGCCTGGACGTCGGTCACGCCCGTGGCGCGGGCGATGAGCGCCGGGTGCCGGTCGATCGCTCCATTCCACACGCGCCGGGCTGAGTCGTAGGCTGGGTCGCCGGGTTGAATGATTTCCCCACGAAACCCCATGACGTTGGCTGTCTGCGGCATCATTGGTGCGACCATGGCATCCTCCCTTTCCCGCCAGCTTACGCGGGGGTCCCTCCTCTCGAAAGTCCAGAAAATGAACTTGAGCCGGCGCCGGGGTCAGGATAGAGTTGAACACTCATGAGTGGGTACGGGCAGTTCTGCCCCGTCGCCAAGGCTGCCGAGATCGTGGCCGAGCGGTGGACGCCGTTGGTCTTACGGGAGTTTCTGTGTGGGAGTCGGCGGTTCGCTGATCTCCACCGGGGCGTCCCGCTCATGTCGCGCGCTCTTCTCGTCCAGCGCCTCCGCCAGCTCGAAGATGCCGGCATCGTTCGAAGCGCCCCCAAGGCTCGCGGTCGGGGCCGCGAGTACGCCCTGACGCCGGCGGGTGAGGAGTTGCGTCCGGTGATCGAGCGCTTCGGCGAGTGGGGTCAGCGTTGGGTTCGGAGCCAGTTCGGGCGGGACGACCTCGACCCGGGGCTCCTCATGTGGGACATTCACCGTCGCATTAACGTCGACCGGCTGCCCGAGCGGCGGGTCGTCGTGCGCTTCGATTTCCGGGGCGTGCCGCGTGCCGCGCGCCGCACCGCTATCTGGTGGCTCATCCTCGATCGGCGCGACATCGACCTCTGTCTCAAGGACCCGGGGTTCGAGGTGGACCTGGTCGTCGATGCCGATGTGGCCGCGCTGACTCGCGTTTGGATGGGTGACGTCAGACTCGCGGACGGGATGCGGCATGGGCTCATTCGGATCGACGGTCCGCGGACGTTCGTGCGTGCTTTCCCCAGCTGGCTGGCCCTGAGCAGTTTCGCCGCCGTCAAGCGACCGTACAAGCCTGAGTCCCGTTCTGTGCGTGGACGCTAGCAGTTCTGTTTCACCTCGTCCCACAGTTTGTCGAGTTCTTCCAGCGAGGCGCGGCCCATTTCCAGGCCGCGCTGCTCCGCAAGCTTCTCGACTTTTTCGAATCGATCCTGAAACTTCGCGTTCGCGCGCTCCAGCGCCTGACCGGGCTCGACGCCCAGCTTGCGTGACAGGTTGACTGCCGCGAACAGTAAATCCCCAAGCTCGTCCTCGATCGTTTCCCGTTTCCCGCTTCCCGTTTCCCGTTCCAGCTCCGTCGTCTCCTCTTTCACCTTCGCCAGCGGACCCGAAGCATCCGGCCAATCGAATCCAATTCCGGCCGCGCGTTCCTGAAGCCGATACGCCATCAGCAGCGGCGGGAGCGTGGGAGGAAGGCCGGCGAGCGTGCCGCGCTTGCCGCCCGCTCGTGGCTCGCGCCGCTTGACCAGCTCCCAGCTCTCATGATCAGAGCGACTGACGCGTCCCGCGCCGAACAGATTGGGATGGCGGCGCCACATCTTCTCCTCGAGCGTCCTGGTCACCACCTCGGCGTTGAATTGTGACCGCTCTTCCGCGATTACGATTTGAAACGCGAGGTGCAGCAGGAGATCGCCCAGCTCGTCGCGTAGCGCGTTCGGATCGTCGGTCTGGATCGCCTGATCAAGCTCCAGGGCTTCTTCGACGAGGTAGGGACGAAGGGTCTGCGGCGTTTGCGCGCGATCCCAGGGACAGCGTTGCCGCAGTTCACGCACCAGTACGAGAGCGCGTCCAAGCGCTGAATCGCCTTGCATTTAGCCTCCGGGCCGGGTAGAATTCCCGCGCCAGTGAGCGTGTCAACGAGCGGCGAAGCCTGGGTCGAAGTGGACGTGGACGCCATCGTCGACAACGCCCGAACGATAGCAAAGATAGCAGGCACGCGGCTCCTCCCTGTCGTCAAAGCCAACGCGTACGGGGTCGGAGCCGCCCTAGTATGTAAGGCCCTCGAATCGCTCGATCCCTGGGGCTATGGCGTCGCGACGATCGAAGAAGGCGCCGAGCTTCGCGCGATCGGTATCGAGCGGCCGATTCTCGTCTTCAGCCCAGCGCGCTCGAGTCGCTTCGAGGACTACGACCGCCATCACCTCACGCCGGCCTTGGGGGATGCGGGCAGCATCCTCGAATGGACCGCGCGCGGTGAGCGTCCCTTCCATATCGAGATCGATACCGGGATGGGGCGGTCCGGAGTGCGCTGGGACGAGGTCGACGAGCTCGGCGAGGCGGTCGATACGCCGTCGCTCGAGGGCTGTTACACGCATTTCCATTCCGCCGAACGGCGGGACGGGTCGGTCGAACGGCAGCTCGAGCAATTTCGAGCGGCGCTCGGCCGGCTGCCGCGACGGCCCAGGCTGGTGCACGTGGCCAATAGCGCGGCGGCGCTCCGCGGCAAGGAGTTCGCGTTCGACCTGGTGCGCCCCGGCATCTTCCTGTATGGGGGCTCGCCGGCGGACGATCTGCCGCAGCCGAAGCCGGTCGTCAGCGTGCGGGCACGGGTGGTGAGCATGCGACGGCTGCGCAGCGGGGAGAGTGTCAGCTATAACGCGAGCTGGGTCGCGTCGCGCGATACGATGATCGCGACCCTCCGATGCGGCTACGCCGATGGCCTGCGACGGACGCTGGCGACGACCGGCGGTGAGGCCTGCGTGCTGGTGCGCGGCCAGCGGCGCCCGATCGTGGGGTTCGTGCAGATGGACATGGCGCTGGTCGAGACGGGAACGCTCGAAGTACAGGTGGGCGATATCGCGACGATCGTAGGTGAAGACGCGAAGCAGCGCATCACTCTGAAGGAGTTCTCGGAGTGGAGCGGTGAGCTCCCGCATGAATTCCTGACCGGGCTGGGCCCGCGCTTGCCGAGGATCGTCAAGTGAACTACGGCTCCGGGCGCGCCGCGATCATCGTCCTGGATGGATTGGGCATCGGGCCCGCGCCGGACAGCGCGGCCTACGGCGATGCGGGCTCGGATACGCTGGGGAACGTGGCTCGGGCGGTCGGCGGGTTGCATCTGCCGAATCTTGAAAAGCTCGGGCTCGGTCGGTGTCGCGCGTCGGGACTGACCGGCGTCGCGTCGAGCGCCACGCCCATGGCCGCGCACGGCATCGCGCAGCCCGCGTCGGCGGGAAAGGACAGCACGACGGGCCATTGGGAAATCTGCGGCGTGCTGCTGGAACAGGCGTTCCGGACGTACCCGGATGGGTTCCCGGTGGCGTTGCTCAATGAATTCGGCGCCCGCACGGGACGCGGGTGGATCGGCAACAAAGCGGCGTCCGGCACGGCGATCATCGACGAGCTCGGTGCCGAGCATCAGCGGACCGGAAAGTGGATCGTGTACACGTCCGCTGATTCGGTGTTTCAAGTCGCGGCGCATGAGGGCACGGTGCAGCTCGCGGAGCTGTACGAGGCATGCGGAGTCGCGCGCGCGATGCTGCGCGGCGAGCACGCCGTCAGCCGCGTGATTGCGCGCCCGTTCGAAGGAACGCCGGGGAGCTACGAGCGGACGGCGCACCGCAAGGATTTTTCGATCGCGCCGATCGGGACCACGCTGCTGGACCTGATGGCGGATGGGGGCGTGGAGCGCGTGGGCATCGGGAAAGTCGACGACCTGTTCGCCGGCCGGAACATCGCGAGCGAGCACACGCCGACCAACGCGGACGCGTTTCGGCTGATCGAGCGCGCGTTCGACAGGCTGGAAACGGGATTCGTATTCGTGAACGTGATCGAGTTCGACCAGACGTGGGGACATCGGAACGACGTCGCCGGATTCCACCGGGGCCTCCAGGAGCTGGACGCCTGGATTCCGCGGCTCGTGGCACGGCTGCGGCCGGATGATCTGGTCATCCTGACCGCCGATCATGGGAACGATCCCACGACCCCGTCTACGGACCACTCGCGGGAAGTCGTGCCGATCCTCGTTCTGGGTCCCAAGGTGCAGCCGGTGGCGCTTGGGGTACGCCGCACATTCGCCGACATGGGCCAGACCGTGGCCGAGTATTTCGGATTGCCCGCGCTGAGCGCGGGCACGTCATTCCTGCGATCGGTGTTCGCGTCGTGAGCGAGCTGGTGCAGCGCGCGCGCGCGGCCATGCGCCATGCGTGGGCCCCGTACAGCAACTTCCACGTTGGGGCGGCGATCGAAGCCGCCGACGGCAGCATCTACGTGGGCTGCAATGTTGAAAGCGCGTCCTACGGGCTGACGATTTGCGCCGAACGCATGGCGCTCGGCGCCGCGGTGGCCGCCGGCGCCCGGACGCTCAAGCGCGTCGTCGTGACCACCGAAGTCGACCCGCCGGCGGCTCCCTGCGGCGCATGCCGGCAGCTGCTCGCGGAATTTGGGTTGCACCTCGAAGTCGTGGCCGTGGGGCCATCCACCGAGCGGCGCTGGACGCTGTCGGCGCTGCTGCCTGACGCTTTTACGAAGGAGACGCTGGACCGGTGATGCGACGTGTAGCAGTGGCGCTGTTCGTGGTCGCAACGGGCTTCGGCGTGTGGGCCGGATGCACCGAGCAGATCATGGCTCCCGGGCAATGTCCCGACTTTTGTCCCAACGGGCAGATCGTCCTGCACGATACGGTTTTCACGACGATCATCGAACGAGACTCTTCCTACCGCGGCTACAGGCAGGCGTATCAGTCCGAAATGGCCACGGCCGCGACCATTCCCGGCCTCGAGAGCCGGCCGTTCTTCGAGCTCAACGAGATGATCACGCGCGTCCGCTCGGTCCCGGGCAGTGCGACCGACACGTCCACAGTGCCGATCTTCGCCGATTCCGCGCGCTTGCGGGTGACGATTATCCGGAACGACACCAGCGCCCGGAATCTTCAGCTCAAGTATTACGCGCTGCCCCTGACAGTGGACACGCTGTCGACGTTCGCCGATCTCGATCCGTACTTCAGCGGTCCCGCGATCGACTCCGTCAATGTGAGCGACTTGCGCGCCCGGCCCTTGATCAGCGATACCGCAACGGTACGCATCTGGGGCGACACGATTCAAACCGACTCGGCCGGACATGTGCTCATCGTCCGGCCTGATTCCACGTATGAGATCTACAGCTCGCTCGACACCCTGCAGGCGCCCTTCAATCCGGACTCCGCGGGTCGTCTCGCCTTCGGCGTGCGCGTCACGGCCGATTCGGGCGTCAGCATTGCGCTGGGGATGAATGAATCGATCAGCTTCGGTCCGGTGATCGAGTGGTTCTACCATTACACGCCGCAGGATTCCACCACCGCCAAGGCAGACAGCGCGCTCCGCGCCCCCAGCTTCGACACGTTCGTCTTCAATCCGCCGTCGGCGCCGATCGACTCGAATCTGACGGTCGG
>DASTDR010000559.1:0-5233 GCA_035710265.1 Gemmatimonadales bacterium
CTCTGGATCGCCGAGCGCGAGCTGGCATTCTTTCATCACGTCGCCTTCGATCAGCTGGTGACCCCCACCACGACCTACTTCCCCCGAGAGCAGGTGGAGGATTGGCTCGCGGATCCGAGGGTCGAGCCGGGCTCGGGTTACGTCATCTTCCGAAACGGCAACTCGTGGAAGTTTGGCGGCCGGAGACGCTCGGCGCAAGACGAAAACGGCGACGCCCGGTAGCCCGAGATCAGGCAGCGACGCCGTTACGGGCCGCGTCCTCGATGGCGGAGCAGAACAAGTCGATGTTCTCGAGCGTCGTGAAAACGTTCGGCGTCACTCGTATGCAAGAACGAACCGAAGTCCGGCTCGCGGACGCCGCGAGACAACCGCCCGCGATACCGACAAAGGTCCGTCGGTTCAGCGTCATCAGAGCGACTCCATTATCGAGAGCCGGCAGGAACTACCCCGCGTTCAAGCGCTCCTTCATATCCGTGTATGCCGTTTCGATGAGCTTCGCTAAGGCCGTGGCATCGACGGCACGTTCGGGCCTGAGTTTCACGTGGCGCATGAACTTGCCTGTACCCTCCAAAAGGCCCGCCGGATCGGCAATCTCGGCGCCACGAAAGAACCCGACATTGACGTGAGCTTTGAAGGCGTTGACATAGCCGAATGCCGCATCACCGACACACGCGGTCGGATGGCCATCATGCAATAACTCTCGGACATCGTCTCCGCAATTGCGCATGACCTCGAACCAGCGGTGCGCGATCTTCCCCAATTCACCCGAGTGCGCATGAGTCCAGGCCTCGATAGCTGGATCTCGCTTGACCGAGCCGGGGAACCGCAGAAGTTGGCTCATGGCGATTTCATTTCGACGCTGCGCCCCAAAGCGGGAATCTCGAGTCTCGTGGTCTCAATCGCCGAAGAGCTCATTCCAACTCTCAATTACTCCTCTACAGTTTCGCGCAACGCGTGAATACCGCGACGGGGCGAGGCGGACGCCAGGGCGCTTTGCCTCAGTCGTCGACGAGCGACACGGTGCCGCTGTTGCCATCGACCAGCACTCGCTGCCCGTCGCGCAAGCGTTTGGTGCCGTTGCCCGTGGCGACGACTGCGGGAATACCATGTTCGCGGGCGACGATGGCCGCGTGACATAGCGCACTTCCACCGTCGGCGACGATGGCAGAGGCTCGCTGAAAGATGACCGTCCAGGCTGGAGTGGTGGTCGGGCAAACCACGACGTCCCCGGTGCGCACGCGGTGAATGTCTTTCGACGACGAGATCACCCGAACGGTTCCTGTTGCTACCCCCGGCGATGAAGGCAACCCCCGAATGCCCGCCTCGCTGCTAGAGACTACAGACCCGAGCTCTTCTTCCATCGCCCACGATATCGCGCCGTTGATGCGCCGCGCGGCCCGCGGCAGGCCGCGAAGGTCCGGCATGGCGCCTGGCGCGGGGCCGTACAACGAGGGGCCAGGATTCGCGCGCACCCAGGCCAGCTCCGAACGCACCCGCGCCGCGATGGCAGCGGGATCGACCGTACGGTCAGCGAGCGCAGAGCGAAGCTGCTCCACGGTCAACAGCACCGCGTCCTGCGCTCGCACCAGGCGGCCTTGCTGCGTCAGGCGGCGACCGACTTCGAGGGCGAAGCCACGCATCAAGCCCGCGATCAGGTTGACGGTGTAGAGCACGTTGTCCTCGCGCTGCGGGTACACTTGCTCGGCGTACGCCAACGCGGCGTCGAAACGCGCCAAGTCCGAAGCACTCTTCAGCTCGGCGCGAGCGGTGGCGACGGCAGCGCGGCGTGACTCTTCGAGGGAGCGCGTGGCTGGCCTCTCGTCCAGCAAATCTTCCACCAGCGACGCGACTAATCCCGGATCTTCGGCAAGGGTTGGGGTGCCGGCATCGTAGTCGATGGTCCGCAAGCCCCAGCGCTCGAGGTAGCGGTCCATCTGGGCGCTCAGCTCGGGATCGATTTCCCGCAAGCGCTCGAAAAACTCGGGCCCACCCTGCTCGATGACGGCGCGGGTTTCGACGCGATGCCGTTGCCGTGCGACCTTGGCGATGGCGGCGAGCCCGCGGGTAGGGGCCGACGATGCCACCGAGAGCCCCTGCAGCATCGGCATGACCTGGTGCGATTCGTAGTCGAGCAGCTCCCGGCACACGACGACCAGCTCGTGCAGACCGACGGTGTACGTCACGAACAGCTCGAAGTGGATCGTCAAGGCCCGGACGCTCAGCTCTTCGAGCGCTTCCCAGTGCGTCCACAATTCGGCCTCACTCATCTCTCCGTAGCTGACCCGCGCGAAGTGGGCGATCTTCTGCACGAGTTCCGGCTTGAACTCAGCCTCCCAAGACGCTGAGGTCTTGGTGAGCCGGCCCTCCGCCACCGCGCGCTCGGCAGCTATCAGCTTGCGCCGCAAAGACGGCAACACGCGCGCCACCGCCCCGATAAGCCACCACGGCGGCGGTGCGTTGCCGCCGTCGTCGGGCTCGACGTGACTGTAGACTTCGTGGCCAATGCCCCTGATCTGTACGGCATCGGGCATGAGACCCCAACTCTCGATCATCCCGGCGAGGACCACGTCGTACTGTTTGAAGATGCAGGTGCCAAAGGGTGTGACAGGGCCCGCGTAGTGGTCGGTGTCTTTCTGCCAAGTGCCTTTCGGGATTTCGATAATGGGAGCCACGGGCAAGACCGAGACGGGGCGTGACTGCAGCAAGACCAAGCGCTGGCCAACGAGGGCCCACTCGATGTCTTGGGGGGCGCCGAGTCGGGCTTCGAGGTTCCCTGCAAGCTCGGCGACTCGGCAAGCGATGCTCGCGTCGATGCAGCCTTCGGGCGCAGCGGTGGGCGTTGCGACTCCGCCGCGCACCGACCAGGCATCGCCGTCCACCTCGCCGGAGACCAATCGATCTCCCAGACCGCGTGTTGCGCTCACGAGTACCTCGTCGCGGTCGCCCGTCATGGGGTTGGCGGAGAACGCGACGCCGGCGGCGCTCGGCTGCACCATGCTCTGCACTAGCACGGCCAGCGCGCCGCCACCGCCGTATGCCCGGACGCGCTGCGACGCGGCGGACGCCATGCACTGCCGCACCGCGCTGAGCACGTTGTCGAGACCTTCCACGTTCAGGATGGTGTCGTACTGGCCAGCAAACGACGCATCCGGCAGATCTTCGGCAATGCCGGAAGACCGCACCGCGACGGGGCCGTTCAGCGCTCGCAGGTGCTCCGCGATGGCCGCTTCATCCAGGTTTGCGGTCTGCGTCACCCCAATGACGAAGCCCGCCGGCACATCCAGGCCAGCTTGGCGCAAGAGCGCTAGAGTCGCGGCCTTGTGACCGCAGAGCGATGCGTCCGTGGCGGCGATGTCGTCGAGGGTAGGCATGGTGGTCTCGCGTATTGTGCTTGATTGATGTTGTGATTGGGCGTTGTTTTTGACTACGGACATTCTTAGCTCCTGGCTTTGGCCTTGGCCGCCGCGCGGTTACGACGGCCAAGATCCTTGAACAGCGTTCGAACGGCCCAGTCAGCGGCACGCGCTGCGGCTGCGTCGTCGAGCCCACCTTCCACGGTGAGGGTGTACCAGGCCCTGGTGCTCGCCAGGTGGCGGATCAGGGCTGCCGCTTCACGTCGCTCTTTGGAGGGTAGGTGGGGAAACGCCGCGCCGATCGACTTGTCGAAGGCCAAGGTCCGTTGGCGTCGAGCTTCGTCTTGCCAATGCAGAGCGAGCGAAGTGATGACGTAAGCGCGCACGGCATCCCTCAGCTCACCCATGGCCAGGTACGAAGGGGCAACGGTGACGATGACGTCGCCGATGGTTTCCGGTGAGGTCGGTATCGTGGAACCGGCGGCGATGCGGCTCAACCACTTGGCAAGCCCGTCCAACAACTCCTCCCGCGTGGTGAAATGCCGGTAGACCGTGCGGTGTGAAACGCCGGCTTTGAGTGCCACGTTTTGCACCGTGAAGGCGTGAATGCCATCGTCCAGCACGACCCGAACCACCGCGTGCACGATCTTGTCCCGGGTGTCGGCCTTGGCCCGCTCTCGCTTGGGGCTCCTGTACTGGCGGGTTTTGCTCACTGCTTGCGCTCTCTTTCCACGCGGCAGAGCATTCGGTGACATGAATTATGTCTCCAATTTAAATTGACGTCAAATACTATGTCGCAAAAATAGACGATCGGAGTATCGATTGTCGGACAGATCGTGAACGCCATCGGTCGAGTCCTCGGCGTGCTCGGCTCGGAGGCGGTGTGTGTCGCGACGGCAGGGTCAGCGGACGCCCAGTATGCTTCCGGAATCTCCCATGCGTACCCCGACGCGGACTCTGCGGGAGCGGTCGGCGCTACAGTGCCATGGGTAAAGCCACTCTACAGAGTCGGGATCGATCTCCGTCATTTCGAACCCGCCGATCAGGTGCACTGCCTGATTCGGCGTCCGCGGGCTGAACCCGGTCAGCCGCGGAGCGCCGCCTCGATTGCAGCGATGTCGATCTTTTTCATCTGCATCATCGCGTCGAACGCTCGCTTGGCGGCAGTGGGATCGGGATCCGTGATCGCTTCCGTCAGTACGATCGGCGTAATCTGCCAAGACAATCCCCATTTGTCCTTGCACCAGCCGCACTCGCTCTCTTGGCCGCCGTTGCCGACGATGGCGTTCCAGTACCGATCCGTTTCGGCTTGGTCAGCGGTTGCGATCTGAAACGAGAACGCTTCGCTATGCTTGAACGCAGGTCCGCCGTTGAGCCCGAGGCACGGAACACCCATCACGGTAAACTCGACGGTCAAGACGTCCCCTTTCTTCCCCGACGGAAAGTCCCCTGGTGCGCGGTGCACCGCGCCGACGGACGAATCGGGAAAGGTCTTGGCGTAAAAGCGCGCCGCCTCCTCGGCGTCGTCGTCGTACCAAAGGCAAATCGTGTTCTTTGCTGGCTTTACCATGTCACTTCTCCATCGAGGTGAACCATCGTTATCCTCCTATCCGAAAAGAGAGTCGCCGAACGCGCGCGATGAGCGGCGTGGCCAGCGCGGAGTAAACAATCGAACTTAACGGACGCATCACCAGTCATCTAATGCTCATCCGCTAACGAAGACCGCCACGTACACTCCAACGCTTGATAGGTGTTATGCGACGGCAGGGTGCATCCTTGATCTAACATACAAAAATTTGTATAACAAAATCGTGAGTGGACAAGCCTCTCTTCTGGGTCGGGTCCTCCCGCGATGAGGTGAGGGCGTTTCCATCCCAGGC
>DASTDR010000560.1:0-2573 GCA_035710265.1 Gemmatimonadales bacterium
CGCCCGCTCCCGAGGCTGGACGACGCCGACGAAATGCTCGCCCTTTCCCCGGATGGCACGAAGGCCGCTTTCATGGACTACGACAAGGGGCAGAACCTTGCGGTCCTCGACGTGATGAGCCAGCGGATAACGCCGCTGACCGATTTCGATTGGGCTCCAGGCTCTTCCTGGGTGTATGAGGCAGCCTGGTCGCCTGACGGGCAGCGCATCGCTTACAAGCAGTGCCCTCTTCGCGAATCGGAGCGCGCCTGCGAGTTGCGGGCAGTCCGGCTGTCCGGGGAGTCCAGCTTGATCACCCGCAATCAGGCGGAACAGATGAGACCCGGCGGATGGCTTCCCGATGGCAGTGCGATCGTCGTCACAATCCGGCAGACCGACCGCGCGGCCACCATCGGCCTCGTGCCGACCAACGGCGGTGAGTTCGTGCCGCTGCGGTCGATTACCAATTGGACGGGTCGAGCCGCGCCGCTCCCGCGCGTGTCGCCGGATGGACGGCTGATCGCATTCGTCGAAGGCTCGCCCGGCGACATCCATGTGATGAGCGCTGATGGCCGAACCACTCATCGCGTCACAGATCACCCCGGCGAGGATTACTTCCCGGTCTGGTCGCCGGACGGGCGCCACCTGGCCTTCTTGAGTGATCGCGGCGGAATGGCGGCCCTCTGGACCGTTGCAATCAGGGAGGGACAGCCCGCCTCTCAGCCGGTGCGCGTCAGGGATGGGATGGAGGACGTTTATCCTGTGCTCGGTTGGACCACACGCGGCCTCGCGTACTCCCAGCTTCAGCGGGCCGACGATATTTACACGATGCCGGTGGATCCAGGGAGTGGCGAGCCCCGAGACAGCCCGCGGCTGATCCCCTACCGTCGCACCGGGCACAACATCGTGCCCGAGTGGTCTCCCGACGGGAAGTATCTCGCCTTCGTGTCCTCTTCTTCGGCCGCTCCGGACCAACCCGATCGACGGGTCGTCTTACTGCCCAGCGACGGCGGCGAGGCGCGCGAGTTCGCGACGCCAGCCCACCGGCTCTGGGCGATGCGATGGTTCGGGGACAGTCGTGGGCTCGGCATCACGGGGCACGACGGGAGGAGCGAGCGCATGCTGTTCCGTCTCACCATTGCCACCGGCGAGTGGCAGACCTTTCCGCTGCCGCAGACGGGGCTCGGATTGCAATGGACCGGCATGTATTTCGACTGGAACGCCGACGGCAGCCGGTATTTCTATGGATGGCAAGACTCCTGGTTCAGCTCTCAGCTGACGATCGTCGAGCGCAATCTGCAGTCCAATCGTGATCGGATCGTCTACGGCAACAAACCTGAAAACCGTCTGGACCGATATCGCGGCCTCCGCTTCAGCCCCGATCGACGTTCGCTGACGTTCAGAAGCAGTGGAGGTGTCTTTGTCCTGGATGTCGAGAGCGGCGAGGCTCGCGTGCTTCACGATGAAGTCAATGGAGAAACCCGCTCGGCCGGTCAACGCTCGGAAGCGCCGACGTGGTCGCCAAGCGGGCACGCCCTCCTGGTCCAGCGAGACGACAGCCGTGAGACGGGCAGGCAGGATACCGAGCTGCGACTGATTCCGGCCGATGGCGGCGGGGTGCGTCGGATCCCGCTGCCCTCCGAGCTGACACGACCTCCCTCTTCCAGACCCGGCGCACCGAGGCCGACCATTCGAAGCGTCGTCTGGTCACCTGATGGCAGCCGCCTGGCGTTTGCGGTGAGCGCCTCACGAGTCGATTCGTTCGTGATCGAGGACCCGCTCGCGCTCCCGGGCCGAGCGGATGCGATAGCGTCGAGGTAGCAGGGGTCGGGCCCCTTGTCGGCCCGTCGGCTAAACTAGCCGGGTGCGTTGGGTGCTCGCTTCAGCGATTGCCGTTTTCGCCGCAGTCATCGCTGTCTCGCCTGTTGCTGCACGCCCCGCGGCGCCTGACGCCCGCCTCCGCACCTCCGGTGCTTCGGCGAGGCAAGACGACCTGCCCGACGGAGAAGGGAAGAAGATCCTTCTCGCGTCCTGTACGAGCTGCCACGACCTGACCGAGGTCACGAAGTTCCGCGGCTACTACGACAAGAAGCAGTGGCGCGACATCGTCGTGACGATGAAGGAATACGGTGCGCCGATCGAGGCAAAGCAGATCGACATCCTGGCCGACTATCTCGTCCTGCATCTGGGCAAGAAATAAGGGCCCAGGGCTCAGGCCCCAGGCCTCAGGGCCTCAGGCCTCAGGCCTCAGGCCTCAGGCTTAGCGCTCCTCGGGTACCTCGAGGCCCACGGCGCGCATCAGCGCGATGGCGTTGCTCCTCGTCACGGGCCCGGGCTTGACCAGGTAGTCGAAACGAATCTTGTCTTCCTCGAACCAGTCCTCGAAGTGGACGTTGATCGCCCGGGGCGCCAGTGCTCGTGCAATCGCCGTCAACGCCAGGTCGTGAGTCGTAATGAGGCCGATCGCGCCTCGATCGAGCAGGCTTCTCAACACACCCGAGGCGCCAACGAGCCGGTCGTGCGAGTTGGTGCCGTGAAACAGCTCGTCGAGCAGGAACAGCAGCGGCCGGGGTCCGAGCGACAGGTCTGCCAGC
>DASTDR010000561.1:0-10361 GCA_035710265.1 Gemmatimonadales bacterium
CGTGGCGGGCGTCACCCGGGGCACGACGGCCGCGCACATCGCGCGCGCGGCCCTCGAAGGCATCGCGTTTCAGGTCGCCGATGTGCTCCGGGCGATGGAAGCCGATGCCAAGATCAGATTGAAGGAGCTGCGGGTGGATGGCGGGGCGTCGGCGAACAATCTCCTGATGCAGTTTCAGTCGAATCTGCTCGGCGTTCCCGTGGTGCGACCCCGGGTGACAGAAACGACCGCGCTCGGCGCAGCCTATCTCGCCGGGTTAGCCGTTGGGTATTGGAAGGACCAGAAGCAGATCGCGGCACAGTGGCAGGAGGACCGCCGATTCACGCCGTCCATGAAGACGGCCGATCGGAAGCGGCTCGAGGCAGGCTGGAAGAAGGCGCTGGAGCGGGCGAGACGCTGGGAAGAGGCGCGCTAACCCAAACCGAGGGGTTCTCAATGGCGAACGCAACACGCGAAAACCAGCAGCGCATCATGGGCAATCAGCGGGTGATCATTCGCAACCAAAAGAACATCCTGCGCAACATGAAGGCGATGATCAGGAACCAGCGCAAGATCCTGGCCAACCAGGCCCGCATTCTCCGGAAGTAGTCACTCGGCCGAGATCACGTGACGGATCGCGTCGGTGTAGCTCCGCCAGCGCGTGATTTCGGCTTCCAGCACCTGCTGTCCCTCCGCCGTCAGCCCGTAGTAGCGGGCGGTTCGATTGTGTTCCGTCGTCCACCAGTACGACAGCACCCAGCCACGACGCTCGTACCGATGCAGAGCGGGATACAGCGTGCCCTGGCCGATCCGGAACGCGTCGTGCGAGATCCGGCGAATCCGCTCGCTGATTCCCCACCCATGCTCGGGCGCGAGTGACAGCGCCTTCAGAATCAGCAGATCCATCGTTCCCTGCAGCACCGCGGTTGGCCGTCGACGCATTCGCACAGTATTGCCCGTTACTCCTGTCGAAGCAATAGGGGAGCAACCTCTAGCGGCCGCCACGAGGCGCTGGTATGATCTCTCGCCCCGCATTTCCACGAGGGAAATCATGCTGTTGACGTTTGTTCTGGTCGCCTCGCTCTCGACGCAATCCCTGGACGACGGAACGCTGCTCGCGCGCCGCGCGCTGGGCGTCGGCGTCTCGTACGCGCACGAAGACTGGTCGCAGTACTGGGAGGGTACGCTCAAGCGCACCAACGGCAACGTCGGCAACGTCAGTACGCAGACCGCCACGTTCCTGACTGCGTACGGTGTGAGCGATCGACTCACGCTGCTCGCGATGCTGCCCTATGTCTGGACCGACGCGAGCCAGGGGCCGCTGCACAGCATGCACGGGATCCAGGACGTGACGGTGGGCGCCAAGTTCCGCTTGCTCTCGACGCCATTCGCCGATCGAGGCACGCTGCGCGCGATCGTGGTGGCCGCGGCGGGAATGCCCGCAACCGATTACACGCCCGACTTCCTGCCGCTCGCGATCGGTCTCGGCAGCAAGCGGGCCGGCGGTCGATTCACGCTGAATTTCCAGGCGCACCAGGGATGGTTCCTCACCGGCTCGGCGGGATACACGTGGCGCGGGAAGGTCACGCTCGATCGGCCATCCTATTACACGGATGGGCAGCTGTACCTGACGAACGACGTCAAAATGCCGAATGTCGCGGACTACGTTTTCACGGCCGGCTACCAAAAGGGACGCGTGTGCGTGCCGATTTCGTTCTCATGGCAGAACACGCTCGGTGGCGGCGACATCCGGCGTCAGGACATGCCGTTCGTCTCGAACAACATGGACTTCACCCGGGTGGAGGGAATGGTGATGTACACCCTGCCCGCCCCGCGTGACCTGAGTATCCGGTTCGGGACGAGCCAAGTGGTGGATGGCCGCAACGTCGGTCGGTCCACGACGTTCAGCGGCACGGTCATGTACCTCCTTCACTTCTAACCGCGAGACGCCAGATGCCCCTCGTTCGTCGGTCCTTTCCGCTGTCTCTCGCGGGCGCGGCTCTGCTCGGAGCACTGAGCTGCGACAATTCGGTCACAGCGCTCGAAGTGCTGCCGCCGCTCGACGCGGCCAGCACCGACTCGACCGCCGGCAGCTGGCGAATGATCGTACTGAGCGGCCCCACGCAGTTCACGGTTCCCGCGCCGGCCGCCGAGACGTCGGCTACGTATCTCGCCGAGCTGACCGCGATCAGGAAGGTTCAGGGGACACTCACCGCCGCGCAGCGGCAGGTGATCGACTACTGGAGCGGCGGCGGCGTCATGCGCTGGAATGAGATTGCGCGCGGGCTCGTCGCGCGGTTCAACCTGCCCCCGGCGCCGCGCGCCGATGGCACGTACCCGGTGCCCGACCCCGAGAATCCGTTTGCGGATCCACAGTTCCCGTTCGCGAATCCGCCCTACGCCGCGCGGGCCTACAGCTATCTCGCGGTCGCGCAGTATGAAGCGCTGAAAACCGCCTGGTACTGGAAGTATCAATACCACCGGCGCGCCCCCGCGCAGGTCGACCCCGGCGTGCACGCGCTGGTGCCGCTGAGCAGTTTGCCCGCGTACCCTTCCGAAGACGCGGTGATCTCGGGCGTCACGGTTGAGATGCTCAAAGTGCTGTTCCCAGCGGCGGTCGAGGAGATCACGCGCCGCGCGGGGGATCAGCGCAATGCCGCCCTCTGGTCCGGCAAGGCGACGGCGAGCGACATCGCCGCGGGGCTCGCGCTCGGGAAGCAAGTGGCCGCGGTATTCGTCGCACGCGCGGGTGCCGACGGGATGCGCTCAGCGGGCGGGACCCCGGCACAGTGGAAGGCGCTGGCCGATACCGCCATCGCGCACGGCGAGATCCCCTGGATCAGCCAGGAGACCCCACCCCGTCCACCGATGCTGCCGAACTTCGGTCTGGTACAGACCTGGCTCATGACCCCGACTGACGTCGTGAACGAGCGGCCGCCCGCACCGCCGTCGACGTCGTCCGATCAAATGCGGGACGAGGTCGTGGAAGTGCGGCATGCCGTAGACAACCTGACGAACGCCGAGCTGGCCATTGCCCAGAAATGGAACGACGGCGGCGGGACGTACACGCCGCCGGGGCACTGGAATGACATCACGACCGAGTACGTGCGGGACGCGCGCCTGAGTGAAGTCCGGGCCGCGCGCACCTTCGCGCTGCTCAACATGGCCATGCACGATGCGGCGGTCGGGTGCTGGGGCGTCAAGTTCCTGTACTTCAATCCTCGTCCTGGACAAATGGATCCCGGGATCAAGACGGTAATCGGACTGCCGAATTTCCCGGCCTACCCCTCGGGCCATTCGACCTTCTCTTCCGCGGCGGCAGACGTTTTGACATACCTATTCCCGGCCGCCGCGACCGAATTCGAGGCCATGAAGGACGAAGCGAGCATTTCCCGGCTGTACGGCGGCATTCACTATCGCAGCGACATCGAGCGCGGTAAGGAGCATGGCGCGCGCGTCGGTGGGTACGCGGTGCGGTTTGGGCAAAGCGACGGAGCCAACTGAGATGACGGCATTTCGTGAGCGACTGAACGCGGCCTGGCACGAGCGGGCCCTGCAGCTCTTCACCGGGATCGTATTGCTGCACTGGGCCGAGCACCTCACGCAGGCGTATCAGGTGTACGTGCTCAACTGGCCGCTGCATCAGGCACGGGGATTCCTGGGACAGGCGTTCCCGTGGCTCGTGCATTCGGAGTTTCTGCATTACGGCTACGCGGTGATCATGCTGGTGGGGATCTGGGCACTACTGCCGGGCTTCGTCGGTCGTTCGCGCACGTGGTGGCTCGCGGCGCTGGTGATCCAGTTCTGGCATCATATCGAGCATGGCCTGCTGCAGCTGCAGGCGATCCTCGGCACACCTTTCTTCGGCCGCGCGGTTCCGACCAGCATCGCCCAACTCTGGATTCCGCGGCTCGAGCTGCACCTGTTCTACAACACGCTGGTGTTCGTGCCGATGGTGGTGGCGATGTTCTATCATCTGGTGCCGGAAGCCCACGAACGCCCGGCGATGCGCTGCAGTTGCGCGCTGCGTCCCCGTTCCGCCGAGGTGTAGACGCATCTTGCCGACTGCATAAGGCGGCGGTAACATCTCCCGCACCTCCCACCCAAAAACGACCATGAAACGCGTTGTGTTGACATTCTGGGCGCTCATCCTCATCCTGGCGACCACCCCAGCCGTCGCACAGCAACGCACGATCACGGGAAAAGTGACGAGTGAGCAGGGCCTCCCGCTGGTCGGCGTCGCGGTTACGGTCAAGGGCACGAGCACCACGACCTCCAGCAACAGCCAGGGCGATTATGCCATCGCCGCCGAGGCGGGCCAGGTGCTGCAGTACCGATTGATCGGGACCGGGCTCGTCGAACGCACGGTGGGCACGGAAGACGTCATCAACGTGCAGCTCCGCCGGGTCGCGATGGATCTCGACGCCGTGGTCGTGACGGCGTTGGGCGAGACTGCCGCGCAGCGCTCGCTGGGAACGGCGCAGCAGAGCCTGCGGGGCGCCGAGGTTGCACAGACGCAGCGGGAGAACTACTTCAACGCTCTGCCGGGACGCATTGCCGGCGTGGACGTCACCAGTACTTCGGGCGTGCCGGGCTCGTCCTCATCGATCGTGATCCGCGGCGTGAGCTCCATCAGCAGCAGCAATCAGCCGCTGATCATCGTAGACGGTCTCCCGATGGACAATCGGACGGTCAATACCGGGGTGCTCGCCTCCGACAAGAGCTCGACGACCGCTTTCAGCAACCGCGGCGTCGATTTCAGCAACCGCGCCTCGGATATGAATCCCGACGACATCGAAACGCTGACCGTGCTGAAAGGCCCGGAAGCAGCCGCACTCTACGGCATCGATGCGGCGAACGGCGCCATCGTCATCAAGACGAAGCGCGGGCGGGCCGGCGACGGTTGGCAGCTGCGCGTGGGTACGAGGATCGAGAAGACCAGCGTCACGCCGCAGATGCAGCGGGTATACGGTCCGACCACGTCCGTTGATGGAACGACGCAGAACTTCCTGTACTTCGGCGCGCCGTACGCGCCGGGCACGCAGTTCTACGACAACGTGGGCGGCTTCCTGCAGACCGGGGTCAGCCAGAACTACAGTCTCGCCTTCAGCGGCGGCGCGGCGGACAACACGATCAACTACCGTCTCGGCACGTCATTCGACAAAGAGGTCGGCGTCATTCCGAATTCCGGCTACGACCGCGTCAACGTGACGGGATCGTCTCAGGCGCGGATCAACTCGTGGTTGGCCACGGACTTGGCGATGACGTACACCTACACGACCAACGACCAGGTGTACAAGGGCGACGTCGGACCGCTGATCGGCCTGATGGTATGGCCTCAGAACGACAACGCGCAGAACTATCTCACGCCCGCCGGCACCCGGCGACGCTTGACCGCGCTCTCGTCCTCGGCCGAGAACGATAACCCGTACTTCAACGTGGCCAAGAATGCGATTACCGCTCGAACCAACCGCCTGCTGGCCAACGTCGGGTTCGTGATTTCGCCGTTTTCGTGGGGAAACATCAAGACGAACCTCGGTGCGGACAACTATACCAATCAGAACCAGCTCGTGCGCCATCCGGAGAGCGCGCTTGGCTTCACGTCGAACGGGCTCCTCGATCACGCGGACGTGATTACCCGCAACCTGACCGCGCTCACGGTGCTCAACGTCTACAGCCGCCCCTTGACCAGCAGCCTCTCGATGAGCGGGCTGGTCGGCAATCAGGTCACCGACCTGAAGACGACGACCGATGCCGCGACGGGCATCAATTGGCTGGACCCGAATTTCGTCTCCATGAACAACACCGCGACCCGATCGACGCTGAATACGATCGAGCAGCGCCGCGTCGTGAGTTTGTTCGGACAGGCGGTCCTGGATTACAAGAACTACTGGTACCTCACGGTCACCGGACGGAATGACTGGACTTCGACGATCCCGCATCCGCGGAACTCGTTTTTCTATCCGTCCATATCGACCAGCTTCGTCTTCTCCGACGCCTTTCCGAGTGTCCGTCGTTTCGTGACTGGAAAAGTGCGCCTGGGATATGCCGCCGTCGGCAAGGACGCGCGCCCCTATGCCTATCGCCCGGCGCTGCAGTACAAGACGACGTCGTATGGCGGCTACGGCTACGATTTCTGGGGGCCGAACCTCGCGCTGAAGCCCGAGTTCAAGAAGTCCATCGAAGGCGGCGTCGAGCTCTCATTCCTGGACAATCGCCTGGCGGTCGATGCCACGGTCTACCGCGCCGTCACCAAGGATCAGATTGTCAACGACATCCGCGGGAGCTACGGCACCGGATTCATTCTGTTCAACCTGAACGGCGCCGAGACGCGCAGCCGCGGGCTCGAGCTGACGGTGCGCGGGACGCCCGTGTCGAAGCCCACGTTCGCGTGGGATGTCGTGATGAACTGGACCAGCGCCGGAAGTATCGTGACGTCCCTGCCCCACGACCTGCCGGAATCCTACGTCTCGGATACCTGGCTCTACGGCAACGTGCGCAACGGGACCATGCCCGGACTCTCCACATTGTCGCTGACCGGTTTCTTCTACCTCCGGAACAATCGCGGGCAGTTGCTGATCGATCCAGCCACCGGCTTGCCGATCCGGTCCACCACGTTCATCGACGCCGGGTACGACCGCCAGCCGGATTTCACGATCGGGCTTTCGAACACCTTCCACTACAAGCGGTTCTCGCTCGATTTCCTGCTCGACATTCGGAGTGGTGGCGACGTCTTCAACGCCACGCAGCACTATCTCACGACCCACGGCTTGAGCATGGAAACACTCGACCGCGATCAGCCGCGCGTCATCGATGGTGTGCTGCGCGACGGGAGGGAAAACAGCGCGAACCCGACGCCGAACAACATCGTCGTCATTCCGAGCGTGCAGACCGCGTACTATACGAACATGAGCGAAGAGCTGTACATCGAGAAGGACATCAACTGGCTCAGGCTGCGGGACCTGACGCTGCGCTACGAACTGCCGGGCCGGTTGCTCGGCGCCCGCGTCGCCAGCGTGTATCTCACCGGGACGGACCTGTTCCGGATCACGAACTATTCCGGGTTCGACCCGATCGTTAACGGCAATACCGCCGCCGTGGGCGGCTCGGGCGCCGTGGGTATGGACTTCGGCAATTTCCCGATGCCGCGCGCGTTCAATGTCGGCGTCAACGTGGGGTTCTGACCATGAAACAGATCTCCACCGCCCTGCTCATCGCCACGCTGCCGGTCCTGGCCGTCTCGAGCGCGTGCACGGAGTTCCTCGACGTAAACGACAACCCGAACGGTCCGCAAACGGTGTCGGCCAACCTTTATCTGCCGCCGATGCTGCACTGGATGGTGACGTCGCCGCAGTTCGACGGGCGGTTCGTGGGGCACTACACGCAGCAGTGGTACTCGACGTCGACCGCGACCTCCCCCGCCAACACCTGGGGCAAGATGGGCTACGACCCGGGAAGCGATAACGGCGCGCAGCAATGGCGGGACGTCTACTGGTCGCTCGGGCAAAACTTGATCGACATGAATACCAAGGCCGAGGCCGAGCAGCGCTGGGACCTGCTGGGTGTCGGCATGATCCTGAAAGCGTGGGGGTGGCTGGTCCTGACCGACCTGCACGGTGAGATCATCGTGCAGCAGGCGATCGACCAGTCCCGCACGCAATTCGATTACGACACCCAGGACTACGCGTATCAGGAAGCCCAGCGGCTGCTCGACAGCGCCATCGTGCTGCTCCAACGAACCGACGGCGCCGTCGACGCGCGTTACCTCGGCGTGGGCGACAAGATGTACAACGGCGATCGTGCCAAGTGGCGGTCCTTTGCGTCCGGACTGCTGGCGCTGGCGCTCAATCACTACTCCAACAAGGCCAGCTACGACCCAGCTCGCGTCATTCGCCTCGTGGACTCCTCGTTCACCGGCAATACCGATGATGCGTTGCTTGCCTATCCGTGTACGTCCACGGACTTTGCCGACTGCAATTTCTGGGGCCGGACCCGCAACAACATCACGCTGTACCGGCAGACGCAATTCATCGTGAACCTGATGAACGGCACCCAGTTCGGCGGCGTGGTCGACCCCCGGCTGAGCCGCATGCTGTCGATCGACTCCGCCAACACGACGTACCGCGGACTCGACGTGAATGTGCTGGGCTTCGGCGCCCTCACGACGCCCCAGCAGCCGAGGAATTTCTTCGGGTACACGGGAACCGGTGGATTGGGATTGCCGAGCCGCTACATCTTTGCCGACCGCTCCAGGCTTCCCGCGATGACGTATGCCGAGCTCCAGTTCGTGAAGGCGGAAGCCGCGTTGCGGATGGGCAACGCCGGACTGGCGAGGACCGCGTACATGCAGGGCATCTCGTCGCACATCGACTTCGTGAACGCCCGCAACCTCGATGCCGGCCAGACCCCGACACAGATCACGGCGGCCGAGAAAGCGGCGTTCCTGGCCGACACCAACATCGTTCCGGCGACCGTGACGCTGTCGCACATCATGTCGCAGAAGTTCATCGCGCTGTGGGGCTGGGGACACAACGAGCTGTGGATGGACATGCGCCGCTATCACTATACCGATCTCGACCCCGCGAGCGGTCTCCAGATCTATCGCGGATTCACGCCGCCGACCACGCTGTATGCCGACAATGTCGGAAAGATCGTGCAGCGCATTCGCCCGCGGTACAACTCGGAGTACGTCTGGAATCGCGACGCGCTCGACGTCATCGGCGGACTCGCGACGGACTATCACACCAAGACGCTGTGGATTACCGAGCCATGACCAAATACGCGAGATCGTGCATTGTGGCCGTGCTCGTCACGGCCGGCGCGGCTGCCGGATGCGAGGAAAACTCCTTCCAGGTGCTCCCCACCACGGCGCCGCAGACGTCGCGCATCAAGTTCTTCAATTTCGGCGTGAACGCGCCCGGCGTGAATTTCTACGCCGGCGACGTCAAGATGACGGCAATCCTCTCGGCCACCGGCAACGAGGCCACGACCGGCGTGGCCTACGGCGGCGTGGGGAACGGCGGCGCCTACTCCAGCATCGCGCCCGGCACGCATACGGTGACCGGCCGCATCGCGGCGACGACCGACAAGGACCTGGCCATCGCGACGCTCAACACGACGATCGTCGACGGGAAGTTCTACTCGCTGTATCTGAGCGGGTTTTACAACACGACGGCCAAGACGATCGACGCATTCGTGGTCGAAGACACTTATACCCCGGCAGCCGATTACTCGGTTGCCCAGGCTCGATTCATCCACGCGATTGCAAATGCCAATCCGCTCACGTTGTACGCGGCGAATACCACGACCCTCGACACGCTGGTCATCAACACCGCGGTGCCCTACAAGAGCGGCGGCGCGTTCACGCCTCTGCCGCCCGGGGTCTACAATCTGTTCGCGCGTTATCCGGACTCGACCGCCAACAAGGTCGTCCGAACCGCGGTGACGCTGGCGGGGGGTCGGGTGTACACAATCGGCGCGCGCGGAGACATCACGATCACGTCCACCACCGCGACCAATCGGCCGTTTCTGGACAACACGGCGAACTACTGATTACGGCGCGCGGATCGACCAGATCTGCGCGTCCGGCAGCCGAGCAGTTTCTTGATCCGGCTCTTCTGGGAGTCTTCGCGGCCTTGGGCTACGTGAGGCGGGCGAAGTCCTCGTATAAGCGCCAGCGGCGGGCCAAAGCCTCCTCGGCGCGTGTGAGCAGCGCTTCGGCCTGCTCCGGATTGGTGCGCGTGAGGCTCCGGTAGCGCAACTCCTGCTCGGCGTAGTCGCGGAACCGCAGGGTCGGCCGCGGCGAGTCCAGCGTGAACGGATTCTCGCCGACACGGCGCAGCTCGGGGTTGTACCGCAGCAGCGGCCAGTAGCCGCTGTGCACCGCGCGCCGCTGCTGATCGAGCCCCAGCCGCAGGTCGTAGCCGTGCGCGATGCAATGGCTGTAGGCAAGCACGAGCGAGGGGCCGGAATAGGCTTCCGCCTCACGCAGTGCCAGCAGGGTCTGTTGCGGATTGGCAGCCAGCGCTACCCGCGCCACGTACACGTTGCCGTAAGCGATCGCCTGAAGCGCGAGATCCTTCTTCTCGGTGCCCTTGCCGGCATTGGCGAACTTCGCGACCGCGGCGAGCGGCGTGGCTTTCGAAGCCTGCCCGCCCGTATTCGAGTAGACCTCCGTGTCGAGCACCAGCACGTTCACGTCCCGGCCGCTCGCGAGGACGTGATCGAGGCCGCCCGAGCCGATGTCGTATGCCCAGCCGTCGCCGCCCACGATCCACACCGACCGCCGCACCAGACCACCGATGACCGAGAGCAGCTGGCGCGCGTCCTCGTCGCCGGCCTCGGCGAGCGGGTGGAGCGCGGCGCGCGCGGCGGCGACCCGC
>DASTDR010000562.1:0-4944 GCA_035710265.1 Gemmatimonadales bacterium
TGCTTCTACTGCTGCTGCTTTTCGCGCCGTCGGATTCGACCTACTGGCAGCAGCGGGTCGCATACGAGATCACGGCATCGCTCGATGAGTCGAGCGGCGTGCTGAGCGGCAGGGCGCGGATTCGCTATGTCAATCAGTCGCCCGATACGCTGCGCGATTTCTACGTCCATCAGTACCTGAACGCATTCCGCCCCGGCTCGCGTTGGGCCGCGGCTGACTCGGCCGAAGGCCGCGTGCGGTTTCAGCACATGCAGGATCCCGATTACGCGTTCGAGCGGATCACCGCCGCGAGCGTGATGGGGGTGGCCGGGAAGCCGGACTATCCGTACGCGCCCGATTCGACGATCGCGCATTGGCGTCTGGCACGGCCGCTCGCGCCGGGCGATTCGCTGCTCGCGGAGATCGACTGGCAGGCGAGGCCTTCGACGCTCCCGCGGCGCCAGGGACGGCGCGGTCGGCGATTCGATTTCGCGCAGTGGTATCCAAAAGTCGTCGTGTACGACAAGTACGGCTGGCAGGATCATCCGCTTTATCCCGCGGGTGAGTTCTACGGAGAGTTTGCGAGCTATGACGTGATGCTCGACCTCGCATCGGATCAGGTGGTTGGGGCGACAGGGGTGCCGGTAGAAGGTGATCCGGGATGGCAACGGGCGGCGGTCGGGGCGGTCGGGGCGGTCGCTTCCGGTGGAATCGACTACCAACGGAGTTACTACGGGCGGTCAAGCAACAAATGCGGCGGTCCGGCGGTCGGTCGCAAATGTGTACGCTTCGTCGCCGATTCAGTGCATCACTTCGCGTTCTCGCTCAATCCCGACTATCGGTACGAACAGGGCAGGTTCAAGGACGTGGTCGTGCGCGTGCTGTACCAGCCCGGCGACAGCGCGACCTGGGGGAAGGGGATCGCGGTTCAGCGCACCGAGGTCGCACTCGCCTGGCTCGACACGCTGTTCGGCAAGTTCGCCTGGCCGCAGATCACGAACCTGCACCGCATCGAAGGTGGCGGCACCGAATTCCCCATGGTGATCATGGACGGCAGTCCCAGCATGGGCCTGATCGTCCACGAGCTGGGCCACAACTACACCATGGGCATCCTCGCGAACAACGAGTGGCGGGAGGGCTGGATCGACGAGGGGTTCACGAGCTTTCAGACCGACTGGTTCTTCGAAGCCACGGGCGGGCAATCCGGCTATCCGGACCTCGAGGCCGACATCCTCGACTGGGATCTCGACCGCTGGAGCCAGCCGGTGTCGATGATCAGCGACCGCTACCGCGACTTCAACACCTACAACACGATGATCTACAGCAAGGGCCAGCTGTTTCTCGAGCAGCTGCGCTACGTCGTAGGTGATGACGTGATGCTCAAGATCCTGCGCACGTATTACGCGCGCTGGCGGTTGAAGCACGTGGACGAGACGGCATTCCGCGACGTCGCTGAAGCAGTCTCCGGGATGGACTTGAAATGGCTGTTCGGTCAGTGGTTGCACGGGACGCCCCTCATCGATTACAAGCTGGAAAAGGTCGAACGGCGCCGGCTGGCTGACGGTCGATGGTCGACCGCCGTCGTCATTTCGCGCCAAGGCGATGGCTGGATGCCGGTCGAGATCGGTGACAAGGACACGATCTACGCGCGGGCAACGGGCCAACCGGAGCGCGAGCGCATCGAATTCACGAGCGCGCACAAACCCGGGCGGCTCCGGCTCGATCCTCGCGTCCGGGCGCACGATTGGAACGCGTTGAATAACCACGAGCCGCGCGGGTTCCTGTTCAAGTCACGGCACAAGACGGTCACGCGCTTCGACAATCCCACGCGCGACGTGGCGCGCCGAGACGGCATCGCGTTGGGCCTGATTCCGCTGGGCTGGTTCAACGACTACGGCGGCGTGACCGCGGCGGTGCGCAGCCGCTCGAACTACCTCGGCCAATTCGCCAAGAACCTCAGTTTCCTCTCGTACGCCACGGACCCCGACGCGACACATCGCTTCGGCGCTTACGTCCGATTCGGGAATCCGGTCGATCACCACATGCCGCGGACCGAATCGAGCATCGCGGGCTGGTGGGTGGAGGGACGCGCCGGCGTCGCGCTCATGGCCGACCGCTCGCTCAACGAGCGTCCCGGCACGAGTACCGATCGCCACGCCGGCCTGAACGCGATCTGGATGGCCGTGAGCGACCTTGGCTATGTGGACCGGAATCTGTGGGATAACGCGGGCAGCGTCGAAATCGAGCCGTGGACCTCCCTTACGAAGCGCTCCGGCTCAACGACGTGGCGCGGCCGCCTGGGGGTGCGTGGCGGCCTGGTGTATCGCAATCCGGGCGCGGGCATTCAGTCGGACACGCGCTACGATATCGAGCCGTTCTTGCGTCCGACGGGCGAAGTCAGTCTCCGCACGCCCTTCATCTGGAAGACGACGTTCGGGGCACGGCTGTTCGCGGGTGGGTACATTGCCCAGAATGCGCCGCCGCTGCAGCGTCGAGTCATGATTTCGGGCGCCGACCCGTATGAAACATTCACGAACCCGCTGCTGCGCAGTCGCGGGGCCCTGTTCGTGCGTCCCGACTTCCATTATCACTCGCCGGGTGATGCCAATCTGCGGGGCTTCCGGCCCGACCTCGGCGGCCGCTGGGCCGTTGCCCTGAACGTGGAAGGGACGAAGTCCATCTTCCGGCGCCCGGAAGGATTCCTGCGCGACGTGTCGCTGGCAGCATTTGCCGACGCCGGGATCGTGGATTCACTCGCGGTTCGGTCCGCGGATGGCGAAAGCTATACGACGCTCTACGATGGCGGTCTCGGACTGATCACGCAGCACCGGATCAACGATTTGTCCTGGACGATGCGGTTCGAGATGCCGCTGGTAGTCAATCGCTGGGACTTTGCGGCAGACGTGGGCGAAGCGGCGACGGATGGGCGATTGCACTTCAGATGGCAGATCAGCTTGGAGCCCAGCTTTTGAACGACCGGCGGACATTCTTCCAGGAAACCATCGGCAAGCTCCTGCATGAGATCGCAGAGCACGCCGAGCAGCGCGTCGCGCCCAGGCGCTGGTTCAGGCCGCCCGGTGCCGCGCCCGAGGTCGCGTTCGTGGCCGCGTGCACGCGCTGCGGCGACTGCATCGAGGTGTGCCCCGTGCACGCCATCGTGAAGATGCCCGCCAACGGCAATGGCGTGGGCCTCGCGGCCGGAACGCCGTACATCGACCCGGCCTCACAAGCCTGCATCGCATGCGCGGACATGCCCTGTGCCGCGGCATGCGCGACGGGTGCGCTCACGAAGGTGCCCTGGGAATCGGTCAAGATGGGCGTGCTCGAGCTCGATCCCGAGCGCTGCATCACGTTCCAGGGCGCGGAGTGCGGCGTATGCGCACGGGCCTGTCCCATCGGCGCGCGCGCGCTGGCGCTCGACGCGCGAGGACATCCCGTGCTGAAGCCCGAAGGGTGCGTGGGCTGCGGTGTCTGCGTGACGGCCTGCGTTACTTTGCCGTCGTCCCTGAAACTGAGACTCGCATGAGCGACATTCCCTATCGGGTCGAGAAACCCTGGGGCCACGAGATCATCTGGGCCAAGGCCGACCGCTATGTCGGCAAGATCCTGCACATCGAGCCCGGGCACGTGCTGTCGCTGCAGTATCACAACAAGAAAGACGAATCGATCTACGTATTGTCGGGCGAGATCATTCTGCGGATCCAGCAGGGTGAAACGCTGATCGAGCGGCGCGTGCGCGCGGGCGAGGCATTTCACATTCCACCCAAACTGATCCATCAATTCGAGGCCGTCACCGTCACCGATCTGCTCGAGGCGTCCACGCCCGAGCTCGACGACGTGGTGCGGCTCAAGGATCGCTACGGACGCGTTCAATGAAAGTCATCATGCCCATGGCCGGCAAAGGCACCCGGCTGCTCCCGCTCACGAAGCGGGTCCCCAAGCCGCTGGTGCACGTCGCCGGCCGCCCCGTGATGGATTACGTGATGGACGCCCTGCGCCAGGCGGGGCAGCTCGACGAGCTGATCATCATCACGGGGCACCTGAAGAACAAGGTGGAGAAGTACATCCGCGACAACTACGACATTCCCGCCCGGTTCATCGAGCAGAAGGTGCTCGACGGCACCGCGGGCGCGGTGAACCTCGCTCGACCCTACGTCGACGGGCCGGTGATCGTGATCTTCGTCGATACGCTGTTCGACGCCGACCTGTCGATCGTCCAGACGAGCAAGGACGACGGCATCATCTGGACCAAGGAAGTCGAAGACTACCAGCGCTTCGGCGTGGTGGTAACGGACCATAACGGTCACATGACGAAGATCGTCGAGAAGCCGAGCACGCCGATCTCGCGCCGCGCGAACATCGGGCTGCAGTATGTGAAGGACTGGCGCACGCTGTTCGACGGCATCGCGCACGTGCTGAAGAGCCCGCCGGGGAAGGGCGGGGAGTTCTATCTCACCGACGCGTTCCAGTACATGGTGGACCAGGGCAAGAAGCTGTTCGTGAGTGAAGTGGGTGGCTGGTACGATTGCGGCAAAGTCGACACGCTGCTCGAGACGAACGAGCATCTGCTCAAGGACGGCCGCGCCAAGCGCCCGATGAAGCCGCCGCGCGGCGTGACGATCGAAGATCCGGTGCGTATCGAGGACGACGTGACGATCGAGAATTCCACGATCGGTCCGAACGTCACGATCGAGAAAGGCAGCAAGATCGTCGGGAGCAAAGTGAGCAACAGCATTCTGGGCCCCGGCGTCCAGTTGAAGGACGCGAAGGTGAGAGGCTCCGTGATCGGCGACAAGCAGAAGATCGACGGCAAGTCGGTCGAGGACTCAGTCATGGATGACGGGGAAATCGCTGCCGCAACCTAGTCGGTAGTCCCGGGGCGGGAGCGGAGGGCCGTCATAGGTTCAGAACGGACCACGCATGGGACCCCACTTTACTAACTGACTGTTCAGTTAGTAACTTCCG
>DASTDR010000563.1:0-2390 GCA_035710265.1 Gemmatimonadales bacterium
AGGAACTCGATGGCGCCGTCGGGGCGGTAGCGCCCGCGATCTCCCGTGCGATAGAGGAGCGTCTCGGAACCACCTTCCAATGACGATGTGATAAACCGCGCGCGGGTCTCCTCGGGGCGATTGACATATCCTGCGGCAACCCCGGGTCCCCCGATATGGATCTCTCCTGCGACCCCGACGGGTACCGGCGCCCCCTGTCGATCCAGGATGAACACTTGCGCCCCCGAAATCGGTCGCCCGATCGGAAGGGTGCGCTCGCCGGCGCACACCCGCTCGACGCGGTGAAACGTTGCGAACGTCGTCGTCTCGGTCGGACCGTAGACGTGAATCAAGGCGCCCGGCGCAGCGGCTTCCAACACCGCCCGGATGCGCTCCGGCTCGCAGCTCTCCCCACCGAACAGCAGCTGTCGGACGTCCCGGAACGCGCCCGGCGCGGCGAGACTCATGTGGTTGAAGAGCGCCGTGGTCAGGAACAAGGTGCTGATCTGATACCGCTTCAGTGCGGCGGCAAGAGATTCGGGCGCGAGCACCGCGTCCTGCGCGATGATGGCGAGCCGGGCGCCGTTGAGCAGCGCCCCCCAGATCTCGAATGTCGCTGCGTCGAAGGCGACGTTCGACACCTGCGCGATCGTCTCCGACGGCGACAGGACTACGTAATTCGGCTCGCACACGAGCCGCGCTACGCCGCGCTGGCGTACCGCGACCCCCTTGGGTCTGCCGGTGGATCCGGAGGTGTAGATGACGTAGGCGAGGCTCTCGGCGGTGGCACGGCATGTCGGATTGGTGAGCGGCTGTGCGTCGAGGAGCTGCTCATCTCGATCCATGCACACGAGCCGCCCCGCATAGGAGGGCGGGATCTGCGCAAGCAGCGCCTGCTCGGTGAGCAGCACCGGGGCTCGCGTGTCCTCGAGCATGAAGGCAAGCCGCTGCTGCGGATACGCGGGGTCCAGCGGCACATAGGCGCCCCCGGCCTTGAGAATGGCGAGGAGGCTCACGACGAATTCCGGCGAGCGCTCCAGGCACACAGCGACCAGCACCTCCGGTCCCACGCCGAGCGCGATCAGGTGGTGGGCCAACCGATTGGCGCGCGCGTTGAGCTCGGCGTAGCTCAGTCGCTGGTCCTCGAAGATGAGCGCCGTCGCTTCCGGTGTGCGTGCGACCTGCGCTTCGAAGAGCTGCTGGATGCAGCGCTCCGCGGGATAGTCAGTAGCGGTGTCGTTCCACTCGACCAGCAGCTGGTGGCGCTCGGCCGCGCTCAGCATGGGAAGGTGCCCGATGCGTTGTGCCGGATCGGCCACGATCGCTTCGAGCAGTTGCCGCAAGTGTCCACTCATGCGCTCGATGGTTGAGGCATCGAACAGGTCCGTTGCGTACTCCCAGCGCCCGTGCAAGCCGGCACCCGATTCCCGCAACGCCAGATAGAGATCGAACTTTGCGGTGTTCCCCTCGAGGTACACGCGATTGACCTCCACGCCCTCGAAGGCCAGTGCCCCGGCCGGTGCGTTCTGCAGCGCGAAAGAGACCTGAAACAGCGGATTGCGGCTCATGTCGCGCGCCGGGGCGAGCTCCTCGACCAGCTTCTCGAACGGCAGCTCCTGGTGGGTGTACGCCCCAAGCGCGGCTTCGCGCACGCGCGATAACAGCTCGCGAAAGCTCGGATTGCCCGACAGATCCGAACGCAGCACCAGGGTATTCGCAAAGAATCCGATCAGACCCTCAAACTCGGTGCGCCCGCGTCCAGCGATCGGCGTACCGACCGCGATGTCCTCCTGCCCGCTGTAGCGGTACAGCAGCACCTGGAAGGCGGCGAGCAGCGTCATGAACAATGTCGTCCCTGCGCTCCGACCGAGAGCCTTCAGGGCGTCGCACAGATGCGCCGGCAGATCAAAGCTGCAATGCGCCCCCTTGTGCGTGGCGATCGGCGGTCGCGGCCGATCGGTGGGCAGCCCCAATGCGGGCAGATCGGCGAGCTGCTGCTTCCAGTAGTCGAGCTGCGCCTGCAGCACCTCACCCTGCAGCCACTCGCGCTGCCATGCCGCGTAATCGGCATACTGGATCGGCAGCGCCGGCAACTGCGGCTCGCCCCCCTTGACGAACGCCGCGTAGGCCAACGACAACTCGCGCTCAAAAATACCGCTCGACCAGCCGTCGGAGGCAATGTGGTGGACGTCGAGCAACAACACGTGTTCTTCGGCACTCAGCCGTAGGAGCTGCACGCGCAGTAGCGGGCCCGTCCCTAGATCGAAGGGCAGGCGAACCTCTGCTTCGGTGATCGCGCGCGCGTGCAGTGCTGCAGGCGCCAATGTGCTCAAGTCCGTCAGCGGTAACGGCACTGACTGCGGCGTTGTGATGCGCTGCACCGGACCCGCGTCGCCCATGGCAAAGTGCGT
>DASTDR010000564.1:0-7281 GCA_035710265.1 Gemmatimonadales bacterium
CGCATCCCGATGCACATGACCGGCTTTCCGGGCATCGGCAAGACCGAGTTCACCAAGAGCCTCGAGGCGGGATTCACGCGCGCCGGCGTGAAGTGCAAGGTGTTCACGCTGGTTGGCTCGATTCGTGAGCCGCAGGACTTCGGCGGCTTTCCCGTGTCAACGCCTGATGGTGTGCGTCTGCTGCCGATGGCGTGGGCCCGCGACGCCAGGCGCCTGGCCGAGGACGGCTACCTCGTGATCGTCTTTCTCGACGAGCTGACCACCGTGCCGCCGACGACGCAGGCCGCCATGCTGCGTCTGCTGACGGAGAACGTGTGCGGCGAGCTGCATCTGCCGGACTACGAGCCTGGCAAGGGCGGTGTCGTTTATCTGTGCGCAAGCAACGCCGTTGAGTGGGCGGCCGGCGGACAGGAAATCCAGCCGCCGATGGCGAACCGGTTGTGGCATGGCGAGTTCCCTATGGACCACGAGACCTGGTGCGACATGATGGTCAGCGACTTTCCAGCGCCGAGCGATCTGCCGGTGCTGCCGGCGGACTATCTGTACGCGCATCATCATCGCCAGCGCTCGATGATTGCCGCCTACGTGAGAGCCGCGGGACGCGACGCCTGGATGGCGCCGCCCGACGATCCGGCGCGGCGAAGCGGCGCATGGCCGTCCGGCCGCACGTGGTATCTCGCGTCGCGACTGCTCGCCGCGATCGAAGCCGTGTCGCCGGGCAACCGCGTGCTCCAGAACGCGGCGCTCGCCGGGCTCGTCGGCGATCAGGCGCTGCCCTTCCTCGAGTATCGCGAAACGCTGAACCTGCCGGATCCCGAGGACATCCTGAGGGACCCGCGCAGCCTCGTCCTGCCGGACCGGATCGACCGCGCCTACGCCGTCTGCTCGTCGCTCGTCGGAGCGGTCCTGAACAACAAGACTCCGGACCGGTGGCGGGCCGCGATGATCGCGCTCGGCGTCGCGTGCCGGAAGAACGCGGACATTCCGACGGCCGCGGCGCGCACGCTGTGCCACAAGCGGAACCGGCCCGAGGGAGCCCTCACGCTGCCGGACGAGTGCCGGCCGTTCTATGAGTTGATGCAGCTGGCCAAGGTTCTACCACGGGAGTAGAGCGCACGCTTTAGCGTGCGCGGACAGGACACCTTTAGCGGGCGCGGACAGGACGATGCTCGGACGACTTGCGGAATTGATTCGTGGCCTGGATCGGAAGGGCGCCGGATACTCGCGCGCGCTGCAGGCCGCGCGCGTACGCGCCTCCTATCAGCGTGCCTACTTCGCCCCGGCGCTGTTCAACATGATCCCGGTCAGGACCGATCTGATCGCCAGCATGGCCGTGGACTCGCGCTGGCGCCTCTATTACAACGACGCCTGGCTGGCCGCCCACTCGGTGGAAGAGAACGCAGCCGTGCTGATTCACGAGGTCAGCCATCTGCTGCGCGAACACGACGCGCGCAAACAGGCCGCCGCGGTCCAGGACGAAGTGCTCTGGAACACCGCCGCCGACTGCGAGATCAACGACGACCTCGCCGCCGAGGGACTGCCGCTGCCGGGCGATCCCCCGCAGCCCGGCGCATACGGGCTGCAGACTGGCGAAAATGCCGAAACGTACTACGAGTCGATGATGAGACGACGGGAAGAAGGGGACAGGGGGAAGGGGGCAGGGGGCAGGGGGACTTCCCCCTCTCTCGCCGCCCCCTCGCCTCCTGCCCCCTCGCCCCCTGCTCCGTGCGACTGCGGTTCCGGCGCGCACGGCGAACGCCGGCCCTGGGAGCTGCCCGACGACGATGGGAGCCCCGGTGGGGTGCCGGGGGTCGATTCCGTGAAGGCGGAACTCGTGCGCCGCGAATGCGCGCAGAAGATCCTGGACCGAACCGGCGACGCCGGCGACGTCCCCTTCGGCTGGCGGCGATGGGCGCGCACCGTGCTGTCGCCAAAGGTGGACTACATGGCCACCATCCGCCACGCGGTGCGCAAGGCGCTGCGCGACAGCACGCTCGGCCGCTACGATCGCACCTACCGGCGGCCGAATCGCCGTCAGGCCGCGTATGGCGAATTCCTCATGCCGTCGTTTCATCAACCGCGGCCGAGGCCCGGGTTCCTGATCGACACCTCGGCCTCGATGGAGGAGACGCAGCTGGCGAGAGCCGTCGCCGAGCTTGGCGGCCTGACACGTCAGCTCGGCTACAGTACCGAGGTCGTCGTCGCGTGCTGCGATGCCGCGGTGCACGACGTGAAGAAAGTCTTCAACGCCAAACAACTGCAGCTCTATGGCGGGGGCGGCACCGACATCGGCGCCGGCCTTCGCTGGTTCACCGATCGGAAGGGCGGCCCGATCGACCTTCTGGTCATCGTCACCGATTGCGTGACACCGTGGCCGGAGGAGCAGCCGCCCTTCCCCGTGATCACCATCCGCGTCGGTGACGGCGCTCCGCCGCCGTGGGGCGATCTCGGCGCAAACCGGGTGATTACCATCGAAGAGCCGAAAGTCGAGACGACCCCGATGTGGAACGCGAGGTCACACAGATGGCAGGGGTGACGCCGCCCGACATGCGGTGGGGCCGCCGCCCGCTGATCATTCCGCCCCACTCGGCGCGCGACTGGATGCAACTTGCGATGTGGGAGCTGTGGATGGGCATGCTCCTCTGCGCGGGCTTCGCGCTCGGCGTCTCTCTCATTGCCACGTCTCCGGGTCACATCGCTGTCGTGTCGGATTTCACGAACTGTTATCTACAGCCTCCAGTCGGCTCGCCCTGCGAACGGATCGTCTACCAGGGAGGCGCGCTGAACGCCGCGTTTACCGCGCTGTGTGGTCTGACCCTCGTTGGCGCAGCTGTCTGGATTCTGTGGGAGTTGTGGAGCGCGGTCGAGCCGAAGCCCGTCACCGACGATTTCCTTCGTCTGCTCAACGACTCGTTCGGACGCAGCTGGCGCAACCCGCTCCGATGGCCGTGGGCACGGATACTGTGGGCCTACGGCTTTGCCTCAATCGGCGCGATGCTGACGGTGGGCGCTGGCCTCGTGGTCTGGACGCTTGTCGTGGCGACGCATCCCGCGAAGGTGCCGACGCCCAGGGTCGACACGTTTCAGAGCTTTTGGCCGGGTCGATAGCGAACACGCGCGTCCATCACGCAGATCGAAACCGCCTCGCGTACTCCCCCTATAATGGCTGCGTGTCTGCCGGTGATGGCGCGACCCGGTCGGCTGTGCTGTCCCTTGATACCTCCGCCGCCATCGAGCAGCGCCAGGTCGAGGCGTGGCGACGCATGTCGCCAGCCGAAAAGCTTCAGCTCGTGAGCGCTGCCACTCAGGCCGTCATCGACCTGTCCCTTACCGGCATCCGCCGTCGGCATCCCGCCGCCTCCGACCGGGAGTGCTTCCTGAGGTTTGCCTGCATCGTGCTCGGCCGCGATGTCGCCCGCATCGTCTATCCCGACGCCGCTCAGCTGACCGATCTGGTCTCCTGATGGGCGGCAGCCCGGTCGACGTGGCACTTCAGGTTGCTGAGGCCTTGGAGTCCTGTGGTGTGCGGTATGTCGTCGGCGGATCGCTGGCGAGCTCGATCAGCGGTGAGCCACGATCGACGCTCGACGTCGACATCGTCGTCGCGATGTCCGAAGCCGACGTGCCCCGCGTCGTGGCGGCACTCAAGCAGGAGTTCGAGGTGGACGACCGTGCAGTGACGCGCGCGGTCCGCGCGCGCTCGAGCGTGAACGTCTTTCACCAGTCCACCGCGATCAAGGTCGATCTCTTCATCGCCGGAGGCACGCCTCTCGACGATGAGCAGCTGGAACGGAGACAGCGGATCCAGATCGGCGACACTCCGGAGCAGCACCTCTACGTCTATACGCCGGAGGACATCCTTCTGCAGAAGCTGCGGTGGTTCCGGTTGGGGAACGAAGTCTCGGACCGGCAGTGGCGGGATATCGTCGGTATCCTGCTGGTGCAGGGCGACTCACTCGATCGCGACTACCTGCGGCGCGGCGCCGCTACCCTCGGAGTCCAGGATCTCCTGACACGAGCGGTGGCAGACGCCAGGCCGTAGCGACGCAGGGACGAGGAAGCATTAGCCGGGGGAAGTGTACCGAATGGCCGTTCTGCGATCCGTCCGCTCCCCTACGGCCCGCTACGGCACAGCTTTCCAGTTGAGGATGACAGTGATGGGAGAGTTGTCGACTTCGGTCACGGTGCTGATCAGAAAGCGCTGGCCATCTCGGGAGACCGCGTACTGGTGAGGGTCGTTCGCCTGCACGGGGCCGCCCGCAATGCGCGTGAAAAACAGTGAGTCCGGTGTACCCCTATCGATTGTTCCGTCTGAAGAGAGCCTCACGGGAACGGCCATGAGCTGGCCATCCAAGGCGATATAGAACAATTCCTTGTCGCTTCGCCACCGCACCTGTGCTCCGCCGTTGGTGGAAATCGCCAATGGTGTTCCTGGACCGGGAAACGGCTGCACATAAATCTCGAAGCGGCCCGACTGATTCGACTGATAGGCGATCCACTTTCCGTCCGGAGAGAACTGTGCCTCTCGTTCGTCAAAACTGGTTCGAACAACGGGAAACGTCTTCTTATCGCCGGCGGGCATCGCCCAAATATCAAAGTTCGTCTTCGGATCATTGCTCCTGTAAAGCAGGGTCCCGTCGGGAGACCAATCCAAGGGGACGACATTCTGGTCCGTCTGAAGAAACAGTGTTTCACCTCCGGTGCCGGTGATTGACTTCTCGAAGATGGAACGTATCCCTGTCCGGTTCGTGCTGAAGAGGACGCGACTGCCGTCGCGCGACCATAAAGGACTGTTGTCACCCGAGGGGTCGGTCGTGAGTCGGAGACCCACTTCACGTCCGAGCTCATGCCACCATATATCCTGGTCACCGTTTGTCGTTCGATAGAGCGCAACGCGGCGGCCGTCCGGCGACAGCGCCGGGCTGAATCCTTCTATGTCATCGCCCAATGATCCGATCTGTTTGCCGGATCGGTCGAACCATTCGATCCGGCGCTGCACCGCGCCAGAAGCCGTTCGAAAAGCGATCGAACCCGTGGTGGACGCAGAAAGGCCGAGTTCGCCCGCGATCCGCGCGTAAAACGCGACGCTTTCGGCCACTCGAAACCGCTCCCCGGTCAGTTGCAGCCGCTCCTGATCGAACGCTTGAGCAAACAACGTTCCCTGATGGACAAACAGCAGGTGCCCGGCTGCATACACGGCGAGCGTGTCGGTATCGAGCAGACGCTGTCCCGGAGATCCATCGAGTTGACCAACGTGGATACCGCGCACGTCCGGACTACCGGTCACGTAATAGAGGAAGTGACGACCGTCGGGTAGCCACTGGGGGAAGCGGTGCGTCGTTTGCGGCGCCTCCACCTTCGTGACATCCACCGGCATACCGCCCGTCTCAGAAATGCGGGAAATCGGCCTGCCGGTACTGGTGCCGAACAGAATCGTTCCGTCCCGGTTCCATGTTCCGCCAACGCCTGCCTGCGCGTTCGCCAGGGGTCGCACGGATCCGCCATCAACGTCGATTCGCTGGAGCTTGCCGCCGGCAAAGAATCCAATCGCACGGCTGTTCGGCGACCAGAACGGATACTGGGCATAGTCGGTGCCGAGCAGTGGTTGCGAAGAGCCGGAAACCAGCGAGCGTACCCACAGCAAGGACCTGCCCTCGAAGGTCGCAACAAAGACGACCTTCTCCCCATCGGGGGAGATCGACAAGGTGACCGGGTCCAGTGTCGGTGGTGTCGTGACTTCAACACGCCTCTCGGGGCTCGACGATGGTGCTCGAAGAAGCGATACCGACGCTGAAACGCCTGCGACTATGAGGAGCGCCGTTGCGACAAACCAGACGAATCGTGCGTTACGTCGCGGAGTGCTGGGAATCCCGTCCGGACTTGTTCGAGGCTCGTGTTGAAGTTCATCAATATCGATGCGGGCGTCCGCGATGTCATGAAGCCGGAGCCTCCTCTCCTTCTGCAGGCAGCGGCGCAGCAGACGGCGCAATTCTTGAGGTGTGTGAGCGGGAAGCAGTTGCCAGTTTGGCTCGCTTTTCAAGACTCCACTCAAGACTTCAGTGGTGGTGTCGCCTTCAAATGCCTGGCGGCCGGTGAGCATCTCAAACAGGACGCACCCAAACGCCCACACATCGCTGCGCTTGTCGGCGGAGAGGCCTTTGGCCTGCTCGGGGCTCATGTACGCGGCTGTGCCGAGTAAAACGCCGACGCCTGTCATCGCCGGCGAGGCGATCGTCGGCGAGGCGGTCGCGTCTGCGCTTCCCGCCGATAAGGGTTCGAACACCTTCGCGAGGCCAAAGTCCAGCACCTTCACGGTGCCGTCGGGTCGCACCTTGATATTCGCGGGCTTCAAGTCACGGTGAATGATGCTTTGCTCATGCGCGGCTTCGAGTGCTTCCGCGATCTGCTTCGCGATGGGGAGTGCCTCATCGAGTGGAATGGGGCGTTGGCTGATCCGGTCAGACAGCGTCGGCCCCTCGACGAGTTCCATGACGAGGGATGTCATGCCATCCGATCGCTCCAGCCCGTATATCGCTGCGATATTGGGGTGGTTGAGTGAGGCGAGTACTTCCGCTTCGCGTTGGAACCGCGCCAGGCGCTCGCGATCCGCGGCAACCGATGCCGGTAGGACTTTGATCGCGACTGCTCGCTTTAGGCTCGTGTCCGTCGCGCGATACACCTCGCCCATGCCACCGGCACCGATCTGGGCGGAAATCTCATAGGAACCGAGCCGCATGCCAGGCGCTAAGGACACGGGTAAACCGTCCGAATCATACGGGGACGCCGCGTAGGGGGGGCAGGTAACGAAAAACCGCAGTGTTTAGAAAGGACGCGCGACGGGACGATAGGAACTGTTAACCGGCGGCTGGCAGAGCGCTCGCGTACGCGCTGACTGCGCCCGGCGAACGCCGGCGCCGCCGTCAAGCCGGGAGATTCGAGCAACTCGTGACCATCAATTGGCGCGCGTCATGGAGAAGACGCCGGTGTACGCGGCGCTGGTGAAGAAGCCGATGAACTCCTTGCCGTCCGCGCGGCCGATCCAATCGTAGACGCCGCCGTCCTTCGGTTCGAGATCGGCGGTGCCCTTGAACATCACCGCCCCGCCGGCCGCGCGGCCTTCCATCGTGATCGAATACTTGGACGGACGGCCGCAGTCGCCCTCGAACACGGCGTGCCACACCTCGCCCTTCTGCGAGATGCTCGCGGTCAGCTTCGCGCACAGCTCCTTCGGCGGCGCCGACGCGCGTGCCGGGTTGAAGGCGCTCCACGTCCCGGTCCAGG
>DASTDR010000565.1:0-12584 GCA_035710265.1 Gemmatimonadales bacterium
CTCCCTACTCCCCAGACGTGTCCCACAACTGCCTCATCCCAATAGACCTGCATCGATGAACGAATCCGCACGTGGCGAGCGCTGGTGGGAAAGATCCCGGCAAGATCGATCACCATCGTCTTGTCCTTGCCCGCGGGGAAACCGATCGTGCCGCGCGACACCCAGCGGCCGCGCGCGTCCCGAACCTCGAGCACCGGCATTTCCGACTTGAGCTGCTGCTGCTGCGACAGCGCGACGTTGATGCTCGCGTCGCTCGGAAAGATCCAGCCCCGCAGGAGCAGGAGCGTACCCGGGTCTCCGGCGCGCTCGTCCAGCTCGAGCGTGATCGAGTGCTCCTCAGTGAGGCCCTGATAGCGCTCGGGCGTCAGGTTCGAGACGTAGCGGTAGTCGTGCTCGCGCAGCTCGGCCAGCACGTCCGTCCCGCGTTCGTCCACCGCGGAGAGTGGCGGCCGGCGCCCGACGACCTGAAACAGCTCGAGCTCCGTGCCGCGCCTCGGCGGGAACCGCTCGTCGACGTACACGTCGACTGAATCAGGATGATCTACCGCAACCAGCCGAAGCTGGTCGACGTAGGCCGTCTCCCACAGCTCCTCAGTCACCTGAATGACATAGCGCCCATTCTTCGGCTGGAGCGCTTCGCCGGGAATTCGCACGTATTCGAGTGACGCACCGGAGGGCGCATACGACATCGCAGTACCCTTCCCGCTTCCCCCTTCCCGCTTCGCCATAATTCCGACCGGCATCCCCAGCGCGCTCTGCCACATGATGTCTGTGACGAAACGAAACTGCTTTCCGTCCCACGTATAAAGGAAGGCGCACGAGCCTTTGAGCTGCTGCATCTCCAGCACATCCGCATCGGTACCGGGGAAGTAGATCGTTTGCGGCACGCCGTTCGGCCACTGCACGCGCAGCACATCGGCCTTGAGATGCGTTCCCAGCCCGATCAGGGTCAGCCGGTCGGTGACCACGCGCGTCTGGTACAGCTCGCCCGCCCGCAACTCGACTCTCGCGCCGATGCCGAACGTGTTGTTCTTGGTGCTGCCGGTGCGCAGCGCAGTGAGCTGAATCCGCATGCCGAGGTGTGCATTGCCGCCGTCGTTGCGCAGGAACCGCGCGCCGCGGGGCGTGCCGAGCAGGATGTCCGAATCTCCGTCGCCATCCAAGTCACTGACCAGGACCGGTCCGATGCGATCCTGTCTGACGTCCTCAGACAGAACGGTGGAGCGATCATCGAAGCGGCCCGCGCGATTATGGAACAGCGACGCTCCGCTGTCGTTCGTGGTCAACAGATCGAGCCAGCCGTCATTGTCGTAATCCACGAACCGCGCCTCGCCGCCCGCGCGGACAGTCACGCCGCTGGCCGCCCGGGTGAACCTGCCGGTCCCATCGTTGTGCCAGAGACCACCCCCGGTTCCGCCCACGTAGACGTCGATCGCGCCGTCATTGTCATAATCACCGAGGGCGACCCCGCCGGACCCATGAATCGTGTCGGGGGGGGCGCTGCGGGTGAAGCCGCGCACGGCATCATTGAGGAACAGCCCGGGAGTGCCGCCGGCGCCGGCGACCACCACGTCGACGCGGCCGTCGTCGTCGAGATCGGCAAATGCGGCGTCCGAACCACTCTGCGTGATCCCGGCGGCATTCGGAAAGAGCCCGAACGTGCCGTCCGCGTTGTTGCGATAGACGCGAGGCGAGTTGCCGCCAGCCAGGAGCAGGTCCAGATCCCCGTCATGGTCGAGGTCCACGAACCGCGCCCGTTGTGCACCGTCCACATCGGCGATTCCAGCCCGGGCGGTGACATCCTCGAACCCCTGCCCCTCGCGGTTCCTGAGCAGATGCCCACGGCGATCGGGGGGGGCGCCGATGGCGAACAGATCGAGCCAGCCGTCATTGTCGTAGTCAACGAAAGTCGCGACGGCAGCGCCGGGAAGCCGCACCGGGGAGGACATTCGCGTGGTCACATCGGTCAGAAAGCCCTGCTGGATCGCGTACAACTGCACACTCCTGCCCGTCACGAGCAGGAGGTTGTCGACACCATCACCGTCGTAATCGCCGAGCGCGAGTGCCGTAGGCGCCTCGCCCACTTCGGGGAGGCCGCTTTCGTTCGTCACGTCGGTGAATTGGACGGCCACGGCGGCCGGCGGCGGACGAATCCCACGCATCGTAATCAGTGTCTGCGGGCTGAACGAAAACGTCTGATTCCCGGCAATCGGCCCCTCGGGCCAATTCACCTGCGCCAGCGCCGCCTGGTACGGCGCCGTCACCTCGACCGAGCCGCGAAACCGATCGAACCACGCCCGGGCCTCGGTCGCTCGTGCCGCCCCCGCCCGGACCGCGCCGATCGCGGAGGTGAGATGCGGCCGCGCATCGGACGGCGGCTCGGGACGGAGCTGGCGAATCTCCTCGAGATAGCGGAGTGTGCTGTCGTGTGCGCCGAGGCGCAGGAGCACGTCGGCCAATTCGATGCGCACCGCGAGATTGGAAGGTGCCTTCTCGAGCAGCCGGCGCAGCCCGCTCGCATACGCGGTGTCGCCGCCCGTCTGGCGCTCGATCTGCGCCAGCGTGTACAGCACGCGCGCATCGGGTTCGAGTCCCGACAGCACGCGGCGCGCCTCGTCGGGCCGGTCGGTGAGCGCGTACAGCCGGGCCAGAACCAACGCGATCACGGGGCTCCGGGGGGGGGCATCGAGGCGGCGGGCGCGCTGCAACTGCGTTTCCGCGTCCTCGAGACGGTTGGCCCTCAGGTAGGTGAGGCCGAGGTTCGCGTAACCGTTCGCATCCTTCGGCGCGAGCTCGATGACTTTCTTGAACTCCTGCTCCGCCTCCGCCAACCGCCCGCGCTCGAGCTCGGCGAGGCCGACGGTGCGCGCGGTGAGCAGCGCGCCCGGATCGACCGGTTTCTCGCGGCAACTCACCAGCACCGCGACGACGAGCACGAAAGCCCGTTTCACGCTATACTGCGTCCGCTTGCGTAGCACTCTTCTTCTTCTCCTCCTCGTCATCGCGAGTTGCCGCGACCGCGCCTCCGGGGGAGGGCCGCCGCTGTTCGAGCGAGTCCCGCCCCGAGCGAGCGGCGTGGGATTCGCGAACACGCTCCCGCCGGACTCCGCGATCAACATCGTGAGCTACCTGTACTACTACAACGGCGGCGGTGTCGCGGCGGGCGACGTCGATGGTGATGGCCTGGTGGACCTGTATTTCACGTCGAACCTGGGCTCCAACCGCCTCTATCGCAACCGTGGCCAGTTTCGCTTTGAAGATGTGACGGAGCGCGCGGGAGTAGCGGACTCCATCGGCTGGAAGAGCGGCGTGACGATGGCGGACGTCAACGGCGACGGCCGCCTCGACATTTACGTGTCGGGGGTGGACGACCAGCTGCAGGGCCGAAACGTGCTGTACATCAACAACGGCAACGGCACGTTCAGCGATCGCACGAACGAGTACGGGCTGGGTTTCGCCGGGTACGGCACGCAGGCGGCGTTCTTCGATTACGACATCGATGGCGACCTCGACATGTACCTGCTCACCAGCTCCACGTTACAGCGCGTGGCCCGCGCGCCGAGCACGAGCCGCGCCATGCGCGACGCCGTCGCCGGTGACTGGCTCTACCGCAACGACGGCGGCCGCTTCGTCGATGTCAGCGCGCGCGGGGGGATCTACGGCAGCGTCGAGGGCTTCGGCCTGGGAGTCGCGGTCTCCGATTTCAACCTCGACGGCTGTCCCGACATCTACGTCGCCAACGATTTTCCCGAAAACGACTTCCTCTATCTGAACAATTGCGACGGCACGTTTCACGAGAGCATAACCGAGGCCACCGGACATACCAGCCGGTTCTCCATGGGGGTCGACGCGGCGGATTTCAACAACGACGGCCGCCCCGACGTCGCCGTGCTGGACATGCTTCCGGACTCGGAGCCCATCCTCAAGACCGCGGCAAGTGCGGAGAGTTATTCGCTGTTCACGCTCAAGCTTTCAGCCGGTTATCACGCCCAATACACGCGCAACACGCTCCAGCTCAATCGCGGCGTGGTGGGTGGGAAGCTGCGGTTCAGCGAGATCGGCCAGCTCGCCGGCATCGCGGCCACCGACTGGAGCTGGGCGCCGCTGTTCGCGGACTTTGATAACGACGGCTGGAAAGACCTCTTCATTACGAACGGGATTTACCGCCGGCCCAACGATCTCGACTATATCGCCTCGCTCGACAGCGGCGCCCCTCCCAGGCTGGACCGGATGCCGAGCGTGCCGCTCGCGAAGTATCTGTTCCGGAACAATGGCGATCTGACGTTTGGGAATACAGCGAGGGATTGGGGATTAGGGGACAAAGGATTCTCGAACGGCGCGGCCTACGCCGATCTCGACAACGACGGCAACCTCGATCTCGTCGTAAACAACGTGAATGCGCCGGCTTCGATCTACCGGAATCGCGGCGCGGGTGGGCACTTCCTCAGGATTGCATTGCACGGCACCGGCGCGAACACCGGCGGCATCGGCGCGCAGGTGAAGATCCGCGCGGGCGGCCGGAATCAGCTCGTGGAAGCGATGCCGACGCGTGGATTTCAGTCTTCCGTTGACCCCGTCCTGCACGTGGGACTCGGCACAGCCACACGCATCGATTCGCTCACCGTTGTTTGGCCTGACCGTCGCACGCAAGTGCTCACGGGCATCGGCGTTGATACAACGATCACGCTTTCGCATGCGAATGCATTGAACCGCCCGTCTGCCCGTCCGCCCGTCCGCCCGTCCTTATTCACAGACATCACCGGCCAACTCGGCATCACCTACTCCCACCGAGAGAACACCTTCTTCGATTTCAGCCGCGAGCCGCTGATGCCGCATCAACTCTCGACGGAAGGACCTGCCCTGGCGGTCGCGGACGTAAACGGCGACGGGCTCGACGACATCTACCTGGGCGGGGCAAAATGGCAGCCGGGTGAGCTGTGGCTCCAGCGTCCGGACGGACGATTCCGTTTCAGCACCCAGCCCGCGTTTCGCGCCGACAGCGTGCACGAGGACGTCGATGCTGCGTTCGCCGACGTCGATGGCGATGGTGACCGCGATCTGTATGTCGTGAGCGGCGGCAACGAATTCTGGGAAGCAGAGCCGCTGCGGGACCGGCTGTACCTGAACGACGGCGGCACCTTCCGGCGAACCGAGCTTCCCCTCTTTGAGCACAACGGGTCGTGCGTGGTCCCGGGGGATTTCAACCGCGACGGGCACGTGGACCTGTTTGTCGGCAGCCGCGTCGTGACACGACATTACGGCACGACGCCGCGCAGCTACCTGCTTCAGGGAGATGGCGCCGGAGACTTTCGCGATGTCACGCCCGACATCATCGCGAACGCGGGGATGGTGAGCGACGCGGTGTGGGTGGATAGCAGCCTGATCGTCGTCGGCGAATGGATGCCGGTGACGATCTTCCGTCAGGAAAACGGCCGCTGGATCCGGGACTCGATTGCCGGCACCGCCGGATGGTGGAACAGCATCCGTGCCGCCGACCTGAACAACGACGGCCGGCCCGACCTGATCCTCGGCAACCTTGGCTTGAACTCGTTCCTGCGCGCTTCAGCGCGCGAGCCGATGCGGCTCTACATGACGACGCCGCCGATCGTCACTTCGTACCGCCACGGCGTGAGCTATCCCCTTGCCAGCCGGGACGAGCTGTTGCAGGCGGTGCCGCAGCTGCGCGCGCGCTATCCCACCTACCAGTCGTTCGGCGCGAGCCGCGTCGAGGACATCGTGCCCGCTGATGTGCTGAAGAAAGTGCCGGTCCGTGAAGCCGAGACGTTCGCGAGCGCGCTTGCGCTGAATCGCGGAGATGGAAGTTTCGAGATCCGGCCTCTGCCCGTCGAAGCGCAGTTTGCGCCGATCTATGGGTCGCTGGCCGGCGACTTCGACGCCGACAGCACGACGGATGTTCTCATCGCCGGCAATTTCTATGGCGTGACGCCCATGCGGGGCCGGTACGACGCGAGCTACGGACTGCTGATGAAGGGCGACGGGACCGGCGGGTTGGTGCCCGTGGAGATGGAACAGAGCGGGCTCGTGATCGAAGGGCAGGCACGTCGCATGGCGTTCCTAACGAGGGCCAATGGCGAGCGTGTGATCGTCGTGGCACGCAACAATGATCGGGTCCAAGTCCTACGCACGACGTACCCCGTACCACGCACCCGTCACATCAGATAGCCTCGTCTCATCAAGTTGTTCGCGGACGCGGCGTAGCCGGCGTGGTCCGGTAAGTACCAGCCCAGCGAGTCGGCCATGCGGTCGTAGATGTTGAACAGCGCGCAGACGTTGATGGCGTCTTCGATCGCGTGGTCGGACAGCCCGGCGGCGCGCAGCGGTTCGATGTCGCGCGGCCGCACGTCATCGGGCCGCAGCGTCAGCTTCTCGAGAAACGCCAGCTGCGCGCGCAGCTTTTCCTCGATGGGCGCGCTGCGCCAATCGGCGAGCACCGCCTTCACGACCTTCTCGTCTTGCAGGGCCAGCGACGCGACCGCGCCGTGCGACTCCGTTCAGAAGACGCATTGGTTGAGGCGCGAGGTAAATGCGGCGAACAGCTCGCGCTCGCCGACGCTCCATTCCGATGGCCCGCGCATCACCGCCTGGGTCCAGGCACACATCGGCCGGCCCCAGAGCTCGGGGCGATACATGAGTGTCTTGACGACGTCGGGCACGCGGCGCCGGCCCAGCAGCCGGATCAGGATCAGCTTGAGCTTTTCGGGAAGACGATGTCGATGTTCGACCGCGGGAACGCGCATCAGTCGGGCTCCGCACCGCGCAGGGCCGCCATGCCGCAGTCGAGCCGGTACAGCGCCGCGCCTACGGCTGCGGCCACCGTGATCTCAAACAGGGTGTCGTCAGAGTGACCCGCGTGTCGCAACTGGGCAACATCGGTATCGGTGATCTGATAGGCGTGGCGCGCGACGTTGGAAACGTAAGGCCCGAGCGAACCTGGACCCGTCGCGCGCTCGAGTACGGCACGGCGTAGGTCGGCGCTCGTATCGCCCGGGGTGTTGATCACGGCCTCGACCAGGCGCCGGCGGAAGTCTTCATAGCGCATTAGCGGAAACTTACAGCGGGGGTGCGGCCCCGCGAGTCTCTTGACACCTTCCACGCCGCGCCGCCTTTTGAACTGCGTCGACTCACCAGCGATTTCGATCACAGCCTGAGAGGTCGTATGCGACGTTTCCATTATCTGCTGTGCACGCTCCTGGCGCTGGCATGGACTGCGCCACCCGCACTACTTCCCGCGCAGGAACCCAGCGGTACCAGCGCCATCCGTGGACGAGTCACGGAAACCGGAACACAACGCGGCCTTGCCGGCGCGCTCGTGTCGGTCGGCAACCGAAGTACGCTGACGCAAGCGGATGGTCGCTACCTGCTCACAGGCGTGCCGGCAGGCAGCGCGTCGGTGCGCGCGCGCCTCATCGGATATGAGGAAGCGATTCAGCCGCTCCTTCTGGCGGGCGGCGACACCGTAGTCGTGGACGTCGCGCTCACCAGCCAAGCCATCACGCTGTCGGAGGTCGTGGTGACGGGTTACGGCGAGCAGCGCCTTGGCGCCGTCACTGGCGCCGTGTCATCGGTGAGCGACTCGCAGTTCAACACGGGCCGCGTCATCAGCCCGGCGCAGCTCATCGCGAGCAAAGCGCCCGGCGTCCAGGTGATTGAGAACACCAACGAACCTGGCGGCGGCACGTCCATCCGGATCCGCGGCACCACATCCGTCAGCGCGGCCAGCGATCCGCTGTACGTGATCGACGGGATGCCGATGGGCACCGGCGCCGGCGGCGGGCTCACGGTGGGCCGCGACGCGCTCAATTCGCTCAATCCCGACGACATCGAGAACATCACCGTGCTGCGGGACGCTTCCGCGGCCGCGATTTACGGATCGAACGCCGCGAACGGCGTGGTGCTCATCACGACGAAGCGCGGACAGAGCGGGCTGCATGTCGAGTATACGGGCAACCTCTCCGCCTCCTCGGTAGACCGCCTCCCCGGCATGCTCAATGCGACGGAATTCGCGGCCGCTGTCCAGCAGTACGGCACGTCCGGCCAGTTGTCGCAGCTCGGGAACACCACGACCGACTGGTTCGGCCAGGTGGACCGCACGGGAAGGGGCCAAGAGCACAATCTTTCGGTGTCGAACGCTTCCGCAACCAACAACTGGCGGCTGTCGATGGGGTATCTCGACCAGGACGGCATCCTCCTGGGCACGACACTCCAGCGCGCGACTCTCGGCGCGAACTACGAGCAGCGCCTATTCGACGATCGCCTCCGGCTGCGCAGCAATGTTCGCGGATCTCGACAGCACGACGTGTTCACGCCGGGCGGCGTTCTCGCCAACGCGGCGCAGATGGGTCCGACGCAGCCGGTCTACGACTCGACAAGCGCGACGGGCTACTACAACTGGCCCGGCGCCACGCTCACCTCGGCGGACAACCCGCTCGAGATCGCAGCGCTGGCGCAGGACCGGGCAACGACGTATCGCGCGACCGGGAACGTCCGCGCCGACTATCTGTTGCCCTGGGTTTCCAACCTGCGGCTCAACGTCAATCTCGGCTTCGACGTCGTCGCCGCCTCTCGCGACCAGTTCCGACCCAATAACCTCCACGACCAGTACAAAGGCACGGCACAGTTCGGCTTCCAGAACCGCTCCAACCCCAACCAGCAGAATGCGGTGTTCGAGACGTACGCGAACTACGTGGCGCCGCTCGGTGTCGCGGCGGGCACGATCGACCTGACGGGGGGCTACTCATACCAGACCGAGCACGGCGAGTATCCCTATTTCCAGGCCACGTACCTGCCCAGCACGGCATCGCCTGACCGGATCATCCTGGTCCCGGATTCCTCTCAGGTCACCAACACGCTGTTCATCGAGGACTACAAGCTGATCTCGTTCTTTGGGCGAGCGAATTACAACCTCAACGACCGTTACCTGGCAGCGGTGACGCTGCGCCGGGATGGCTCGTCGCGGTTCGGGCCGGACAATGCGTGGGCGACGTTCCCATCGCTCGCTCTCGCCTGGCGCATCTCCGACGAGTCGTTCCTCAGCGGGAGCAGCTGGCTGTCGGACCTCAAGCTGCGCTACTCGTGGGCGAAGACGGGGAACCAGGCCTTCGGTAACTACCTGTGGTCGTCCACCTATACATTCAGCACCGAGACCGCGTGTCCGCAGTTCGGATCGCAGTTCGTGTGCACCATTCGGCCCAGCGCCGTCGACCGCAACATCAAGTGGGAGACGACCAGTTCGAATAACTTCGGCCTCGACTTCGGCCTCTGGGACCAGCGGCTCACGGGTTCGCTCGACTACTACGTCAAGAACACCGATGACCTCATCTTCGACGTGCCGGTGTGCGGCGCCTGCAACCTGTCGAACCACGTTACGACGAACATCGGCAGCATGAAGAACAACGGCGTCGAGCTGGGCCTCAACTACCGCGTGGCGGAAGGCCCCAACCGCGGGCTCGGCTGGAACGTGAGCTTCAACGTCAGCCACAATACGAACGAGCTGACGCGCATCAACCCCTACGCCGACACCTTGACGCCGACGCGGATCCCCACGGGCGGCATTTCCGGCGGCGTGGGCAACACGGTTCAGATCTTCGAGCCGGGTTCCCCGGTGAATGCGTTCTTCCTCTGCCGGCAGGCCTACGACAATGCGGGCCAGCCGATCGAGAACACCTATTACACCCGGAAGCAGAACGCAGCCGGAGACAGCACGACGACCGGATGCAACACGGACCGCGACGCCCGGGCCTTCCACGACCCGATGCCAAAGTGGATTCTTGGACTGTCGAACTACCTGAGTTACGGCGCCTGGGATTTGAGCTTCACGCTGCGGGCCCACCTCGACAACTACGTGTACAATAACGTCGCGTCCAACCAGGGCACGTATCAGGCGATTACCGCCAATGCCTCGCCGCGCAACATGCACCGCTCGGTGCTCGAGACGGGCTTCACCCAGGAGAACGTCCTGTCGGACTACTACGTGGAAGACGCGTCATTCCTGCGGCTGGACAACATCACGCTCGGCTTCAACACGCAGCTCGGCGGCCAGGCGTTCCGCTTCTTCGCCACGGGCCAGAACCTGTTGACGATCACCGGCTACAGCGGCGTGGATCCGACTGCCGGCATCAACGGGATCGACAACAACATCTACCCGCGGGCCCGCACGTTCGTGACGGGCGTCACCCTGCAGTTGAGGTAGGACACGACCATGACACCGACGACACGAAAGACCTGCAAGACTCTCATTGCCGGCGCCGCCGCCCTCCTGTTCATGGCCGCGGCGAGCTGCACCGACACGACCGTCGAGCCGAAGAGCACCGTCAGCGACGACAATATCTTCAACGACCCATCGGCGTACACCGCGTTCATCGCGAAGCTGTACGCCGGGCTGGCGCTCACCGGTCAGGTCGGACCGCACGGGAATCCCGATGTCCAGACGCCCGACGAGGGATTCAACCAGTATGTGCGCGTTCTCTGGTACTCGCAGGAAGTACCGACCGATGAAGCAGTGCTTGGGTGGGGAGACCCCGGCGTTAACGATCTCAATCGCTGGAATTGGGGCCCGAGCAACTACTTCCTCCAGACTTTCTACTATCGGGTGTACTACCAGGTCCAGCTGGCCAACGAGTTCCTGCGTCAAACCACCGACGCGAAGCTGGCCGAGCGTGGCCACACCGATGCCTCATTGGTGGCGCTGGTCCACCAGTATCGGGCGGAGGCACGGTTCCTCCGTGCACTCAGCTACTGGCACGGGATCGACGCCTACGGCGACATCCCCCTGGTGACTGACGCGCAGCCGCTCTCGGCCACGCCGCCCGCGCAGAACACCCGGCAGGAGGTCTACGACTACATCGTGAGCGAGCTGACCGACATCATCGCCGGGACCGACCTGCCTGCACCGGGAGCGGCTACCTACGGCCGCGCGAACAAGTGGGCCGCGGAGATGGTGCTCGCCACCGTCTACCTCAACGCCGAGGTGTACACCGGCACGCCGCATTACGACCTGGCGCTGACCGCGGCCGAGAACGTGATCAGCTCCGGCGCGTACGCCCTGGACACGGTCATCACGTTCATCGTGGCGACGCCGAACCCTCCGCTGGACGCTGCGAACGCCGCCCACGCGGACACGGTCCGGACGCTGCGCGTCTTCGCCGCGGACAACGACCAGTCCCGGGAGATGATCTTCCCCGTGACGTCGGACGGCCAGCACACCCAGACGTGGGGCGGTACGACGTTCCTGATCCACGCGGCCTGCGGCGGCAACTGGATGGACACCCGGGTCTACGGCACCAACGGCTGCTGGTGGGGACTGCGCCTGAAGCCACAGACGTACAACAGGTACACGGCCAACGATCTGCGAGCGTCGGCCTGGATCGCCGAGCAGTGGAACGACAGCCAGAGCGTGAACGTCAACAGCGTGGGTGACTGGTACTCCGGCAAGGCGGCGCCGAAGTTCTACAATCGCAGGGCTGACGGCGCGCAGGGGTCGAACGCCACGCACCCCGATACCGACTACCCGATGTTCCGTCTCACGGAGGCGTACCTCATCTACGCGGAGGCGACCGCTCGTGGAGCTGCGGGCGGCAATGCCGGAACGGCGTTGAACTACGTGAACGCGATCCGGGCGCGCGCCGGGCTCGGCGCCTGGGCAGCGGCTCCGCTGGATTCAGTATTCGCCGAGCGCAGCCGTGAGCTCCGCTGGGAGGGCAAGCGCCGCACCGACCTGATCCGGTTCGGTCTGTTCACCGGCGGCTCCTACGTTTGGGACTGGAAGGGGAACGCCCAGGCCGGGACTACAACCGATGCGCACTTTAACCTGTACCCGATTCCGTCGAACGAGCTGATCGCCAACCCGAACATGCGGCAGAATACGGGCTACTGATTCTCAGCAGGAGACCAGCCTCCCCTGGAATCAAGCCCCACGATTCCAAGGGAGGCTGCGTCTTGTCCGGGAGAGTGCGTGCACCGTCAAGTCTGCCTCCTGACGCTTGGCTTGGTGCTGCTGGGCGGACCCGGCTGCGGCCGCCGCCGGCAGCAGGAGAGGCCTGCGACCGTCGACTCTCCGATCCGCATCGTCGTGACCAACCACTATACTGCGCCAATGGAGGTTGTCGCCGTCGGCTCGAACATCAGCCACCGCCTGGGTATCGTTCATCCTGGCATGGTCGGCGAATTCGTGTTGCCGCCGGCCCTGGTCGGCGGCGGAACGGTGGAACTGTTCGCGGGCGAGGGCGAGTTCCGGGCTCGATCCGGCCCGCTGCTTCTCTCGCCGGGGGTGGTCGTGGACTTCCTGATCAGAAACCCGCTTTACAGCAGCACCGCCAGCGTGCGGCCGTAGCGAGGCTCGGTTGACCTCGACAGTTCGTCATCTCACCGCCGCCCTGATCCTCGCGAGCGTGCCGGCAGCTTGCGACAAGGGTCCTCCGCCTGCACCCCCTGGCGGGGGCGGCGGCCCCGTGACCCGCCCCACCGTTCCGCAGACCTACCGTCCCAGCGGCCACATGCTCGCGGGCGACGTCGCCGTGCACCTGTTCGAATGGCGCTGGGCCGATATCGCCGCCGAGTGCGAAACC
>DASTDR010000566.1:0-2603 GCA_035710265.1 Gemmatimonadales bacterium
GGGCGTCCGCGAGCATGACATGGAGCGTGTTCTGCAACCGATTCATATGCTGGATCACCAGCTCCCTGCTCCCCGCTCCCTGCCTCGGCGCCCACTCCATGCGCGCGATATAGTTGTTGCGCGGATCGCCGGGTACGTTCATCCAGCGCGTGTCACCCCCGCTCGCGCTGACCACGCCCACGCGGCCCGCCGAGTTCGTCTCACCCGCTTTCGGGTACTGGACAGGGACGGTCGAGGAGTAGAGCGAATCGGTCGTGTTGTACAGCACGAAGTCGCGCACGCCGGTCGCATCGAGCTGCCAGTAAGCGATCGACTGCCCGTCCGGACTCCAGCGCCAGCCGTCCTGCAGGCCGAGCTCTTCCTCGTAGACCCAGTCGAACGTGCCGTTGATCGTCGTGCGCGAGCCGTCCCTGGTGAGCTGCGTGATGGCACCGCTCGCGATGTCCTCGACGTAGATGTTGTACTCGCCGTAGCGCACCCAGCCCACGCGCCCCCCCCCGGCGTCGGGCGAGAACTTCGCGAACATGAGCGTAGACGCGGGACCATTGCCGCCCAGCTTCTTGAGGCTCCACCCGGCCAGGTCGAGCACCCAGTAGTCACCGCGCGTGTTGGTGCGCCACACCTGCTCCGACTTGGTGAAGATCAGGAGCCGGCGTCCATCGGCCGACCAGCTGTACTCTTCGATGTCGAGCGGCGTCGAATCGCCGGCCGGAACCAGCCGTGCGGCCGGCACCAGGATCACGCGCGCGCCGGTCTCGATGTCGTAGCGGACGATGTCGCGACCCGAACGTCTGCCGACCGGACGCTCCAGGGTGGTGTAGCCGGTACCGTCGGCGAGCCACGCGAATGGGCCGACGGAGCCGGGGCGAAATTCCGCCGATCCGAAGATCCGGTCGACGGTGAGCAGTGACGAATCGGTACCGGCGCTCTGGGCCGCGAGCGCGCTGCCCAACGCGACCAGTCCGACACTCAGAAGAAAGAACCGACGCACCATCGTTCTCGATCCCTCGAGGAAGAGTAGAACCCGAACGATAGCTACTGCGGGGGCGGTCCGCCCGCCGGGCCGCCGCCCATACCGCCGCGAGGCCGGAACACCTGCGGCTTGGGCAACGCGTCGAGCTTGGCCTGCTGTGCCGGCGTCAGGTTGTTGCGGATCGCCGCATACCACTGATCCGCTTCAGCCTGGAACCCTTCCATCTCCGTACGCACGCTGTCCATCCGGGCGCGCATTTCCGGCGTGGGCTCCTGGCCCGGCGCGAAGCCGGAGGACTGCATGCGCTGGCGGATCTCCTGGCGGCGTGCGGCGGCGTCCTTCATCACGGCGTTCAGCGCCGTGTAAGCGGGTGTGATCTTGGTGCGCTCCGCCGCGCTCAGGCCGAGGGCCTGGCTGAGCGAGTCGATCGTCATCCAATGATCGGGAAGCGGTTGGAACCGGCGGCGCGCGCTGTCCGGTGTCTGTGCGCTCGCCTGCGTGGCGCACGCGAAGGACAACAGCGCGAGAGTAGCGATCCGCATGGTGCATCTCCGCATGAGGGGGTTGTGCCTGATTACGTCTGGCCTGCCTTGACTGTTGAGATGCGCAACCCCACGCTTACGACCCTTCCCAGACCGGAGGCGTTACATGCGCACCACGCTGCTCGCCGTGCTGGCTGCTGTGTCGCTTCCCGCCCTCGTCTACGCCCAGGAGGAGCCGAAGCCCGAAACGTACCTGCTGATGGTGGCTGCAGCAGTTTCTGGGTACAGCGCCGGCGGTCCTGTTTACGTCGTCATCTGCAAGACCGGAGACGAGTACAAGGTCCTCGGCGCCTACCCGAACCCGGCGGAGGCCCAGGCGGCCGCGACTGGGGCGCAGAGCAATCGCACCAAATGTGCGATCGAAGGGCCTTATTACAGCAATACCTCATACACGTCAAATGAGATGACGGCGATGGGGTACGGCGGAGGCTGCAAGAAGGGTCCCGACTCCGACTGCATCGCGGACTCGACCGCCGCGAGATCGTTCATCGCCCCGATCGGATCGATCGAAACCGTCACCCTGACCTACCGCATGCGCGACGGGCGTGCGGTTTCCGAGACCTTCGACCCCCGCAAGGTCGAGGCGATCTTGTTCACCATGCCGGCGGTGGATCGGATGCTCATTCCGTATTTCGTCCGGGTGTACGGGATCAACGGGGCGCTACAGCGACGCCGCGTGCTGCTCAATCGCTATGGCGCGCGGGACCTCAACGCGCCGACGGCGCCGCGGTAAGCCGCTCGAACTCGGGATCGCCGCGGAGCGGGGCGAACCAGACTGCTCGACTCACGTACTCCCGCAGCTGTGGATCGGAGGCGAGCGCGCGCGCAATCTGGTCGAGTGCCGCGCGCCGCTCGCCCCGCAGCAGATCGACGTTGGCTTCCGCAAACCGAAACCACGAGGCGCTCGAGTCGGCTCCAGCGGCCGCGCGGGCGTCCCTGACCAGCACCTGCGCGCTGTCCCGTTCCCCGCTCCGCGCGTACAGGGTCCCGAGCAGGAGACGGCGCTCGACGGGGTATACGCCCGTGCGCAAGCCGGGACTGAGCTGCTCGAGTGAATCGGCGAGGCGCCGGGCCAGGCGGATCGCGCT
>DASTDR010000567.1:0-2079 GCA_035710265.1 Gemmatimonadales bacterium
GCCATCGGCACTTAGTCCCACGGAATAGCCAAAGAGGTCATTGGCATCGGCCCCGTTGGGACTGGACGACTTGATGTAGGCCTGCTGCGACCAGCGGCTGCCGGTGCGAGTGAACACATAGACGGCTCCGGCGCTGCTGGCCGAGTTGTCCGCCTGGTTGCCGTTGATTCTGGCATCCGCGCTGTCTTCGGAGATCGCCCCAGCCGCCAGCGTGTTGCCGTCGTCACTGAGAGCCAGGGAGAACCCGAATTGGTCGCCGTCGTCTGATTCGCCCGTGTTCGATGCTTTGAGGTACGCCTGCTGGGACCAGACGGCACCCCTACGAGCAAACACGTATACGGCACCGGATTGTTCCATTGAATTGTCGGCTTGATCGCCGTTGACTCCGGTTGCCCGGCTGTCCTCGAAGTATGCCGACACAGCCAGCGTGTTGCCGTCTGCACTGAGGGCGACCAGGCTTCCGAATTGGTCGTTGTCGCCGGGATTCGAGGCCTTCAAATAGGCTTGCTGCACCCAACGATCGCTCTGACGCACGAAGACGTATACGGCCCCTGAGCTGAGAGCGGACGCATCCGCCTGATTGCCGTTGATGCCGGCGGCCGCGCCGCTTTCCCCCCGCGCGCCCACCGCCAGCGTGTTGCCGTCTCCACTCAGAGCTACGGCATCGCCAAACTGGGCCCGTTCGCTCGGGTTGGAGGCTTTGAGGTAGCCAACCTGCTTCAGCGGGAACGTGGGCGATGGCTGGACGATGGGGCCTGGAATGGGAGCAGGGGTCTGGGGTCCTTGTCTCGCGCGCTGCGACTGCGCCCTGGTGTCCGTGGGGATGCCGGTCACTGCCACGGATAACGCGAGCGCGAGAAGAGGCAGGCTATGGCCGCGCGGACCGAACATGCGTTCAACGACCCTGAATCGGCGGTTTCGGGGCGTCGGGATCGTTGTAGTAGATCAATTGATAGCGGAGCTTCGTCGTCCCGTCTTCGTCGAGCCATCCAAGCGACTGCTGGAAGATCAGCGGCGGAGGAGCATCCTTGGGCACGGTCGCCTCAGTGATCACAAGCCTGTTCTCGTGCATGTACATTGACGCAAAGGTGCGGGATTGATCGGTGTTGGTGAGCTGCACGAGCAGTCCCGCAACAAGGTCCGAGAAATTCGAGAGCACGCTCGTCACCTTGGCGTCTCGCTCCAGGTACTTCGACATCGCATAGACGACCGCGCTTCGCACGTCCGTTTTCCAGTATCCAGGACCATACGCGTGAACCGCCAGATCGAGGGCGGGCAGGCTGCGGGATCGCTCCGAGAGGAGGCGCTCAATCGGATTGTAGTCGACCACGGTCACCGAGTAGCGGCTGGAACCCTGAGTGCCGCTATAGACACGGGCCGGGAGGATGGCACTGAACTGCGACGTCCAGGTCGTTTCCGTGACCGTGGGTTGACCCGGGAAGGTGATGGTGAAGCGATCTTCCCGGCTGACAAACTCGGTCCATTCCTGGCCGAACGACGTCCCCGACATTGCCAATACCAGGGCGGCCGACATGAGCAGCATCTGGCGCATGATTGATTCTCCGCCATCGCGACCGGATTCAGTTCCTGAACTCCACGGTCGTCTTCAGTGTATTGCTCTCGATCCCGGTCGAATCGGTGACCCGCACCTGAAGATCGCATTTGGTTGCGGTCGCGGTGGCCCCAGCCGCCGCTTTGTGCAGATTGGGAAGGGCGGCGCGTACGACGCCGGCGCCCACCCTGCCTCTCACTGCGCCGACGATCGGCTCACCGCCGCAGCCGGCGATAAACCAGACATATGGCGAATCACCGAGATCGCCAGCCGCGTCGGCGGCGACCAATTGCAATTCGAGCGTTGGCTGCTTCGATTGTGGCGGCCCGATTCGAAGATCCGAGATGGTGGGAACATGGGTCGGAACGGAGATCGTTGTCGGAGCGCTGCGACCCATCCGCATCACGAGTACCAGCGATCGATCGCCAGGCGCCGCGTCGTTCGCAACATCCACGGTGATCTCCCACCACCCGATTGCCTGTTCCGTTTCGCTCCCGCTCCCTTTGATGCCGGACACCGTGATACCA
>DASTDR010000568.1:0-17306 GCA_035710265.1 Gemmatimonadales bacterium
GGCGGCGACCGCGCGGAGGCTGCTGTCGGCGCTGAGGTCGTCGAAGTACAGCACGGCGATATGCGTCGGATCGAGCTCGCGAGCGTCGGATGGCCGGATGAGCCCCCACAGCAAGAGCGCCACCGCCGCGACGCTCGCGGCGCCGAGGCCGATGCTCCAGCGTCGTCTGCGGCCGAGCGGGCGCGCGCGCGTGAGCTGCTCCAGCGCCGCGACGAACGCCGCAGCTGTCGCGTAGCGATGTTGTGGATCGCGCGCGAGTGCGGTGCGGAGCATCCGGACCACTTCGACGGGAACATCGGATCGCTTGCCGGTGAGCGAATCGACCCCGCTGTCTGGTCCCGGGGTCTGGCCCACGAGCATTTCGTACAGCACGAGACCCAGGCTGTAGATGTCGGTCCGCCCGTCGAGCTCCTGAGCGCCCTGTTCCTGCTCGGGACTCATGTAGTCGACCGTGCCCAGCACCACGCCCTGGACCGTGCGCCGCTCGCCGGCCTCACTGATCGCTTTCGCGATGCCGAAATCGCTCACCACCGCGTGCCCTTCCTCGAACAGGATGTTTTCGGGCTTGATGTCGCGATGGATGACGTTGTGGCGATGCGCGTGATCGAGCGCTTCGGCCACTTCCTGCGCGATCCGGAGCGCGTCGGAGACGGGGAGGGTGTGCTCGCGCGCGAGCCGCTGCCGCAACGTCTCCCCCTCGACATAGGGCATCGAGTAGTAGAGGAGACCGCGGGCCTCGCCGGCCTCGTGCAGCTTCAGGATGTAGGGGTGTTTGAGCCGGGCAGCGACTTTGATCTCGTCCAGAAACCGCTCCGGACCGAGGCTCGCGGCCAGCTCCGGCCGCAGCACTTTGATGGCCACCTGGCGGCCCAGGGTGGGGTCCGACGCGAGGAACACGATCGACATCCCCCCACGCCCGATCTCCCGCTCAACCGTGTAGCGTTCCGCCAGCGCGGCGGCGAGCCGCGGCCGAAGGTCGTCCACGCGACTAGCATACGGCACCCCGCCCCGGGGAGTAAGACCTTGGCTACACGCGGTTTGCCGACTACTTTCCGGGGCCCAAATGCGGGATCTGTCGCTGTCGCGCAGCCAGCTCCTGCTCCTCGCCGGGACGGCCAACCGGCCCCTCGCCGAGGAGATGGCCCAGCATTTGGGACAACCGCTGTGCGCGGTGACGATGCGGCGGTTTGCCGACGGCGAAATCTTCGTCAAAATCGACGAAAATGTCCGGGGCCGGGATGTGTTCATCATCCAGCCCACGAATCCGCCGGCGGACAACTATCTGGAGCTGCTGCTGCTCATGGATGCAGCCCGGCGCGCGAGCGCCGCGCGCATCACGGCGGTGCTTCCATACTTCGGCTACGCGCGCCAGGACCGCAAGGATCAACCGCGCGTGGCGATCAGCGCGAAGCTGATGGCGAATCTGATCACGCACGCGGGCGCCGACCGCGTGCTGGGAATGGACTTTCATTCCCACCAGGTGCAGGGGTTCTTCGACATTCCGGTGGATCACCTGTACGCGGCCCCGGTGTTTGTGAACCACTACCGGACCAAGCAGCTGTATCAGCCGGTGGTCGTCGCACCGGACGTGGGGTCGGCAAAAATGGCGCGCGGGTTCGCGAAGCGGCTGGACGCGTCGCTCGCGATCATCGACAAGCGGCGCCCCTCGGCGAACATCGCCGAAGTGCTGAACGTCGTCGGAGAAGTCGAGGACAAGGACTGCCTCATTCCCGACGACATGATCGATACCGCGGGCACGATTTCGGAGGCCGCGGCGGCGCTGAAACGGCTCGGGGCGCGGCGCATCTTCGCATTCGCGACGCATGCCCTGCTCTCGGGGCCGGCGGTCGAGCGGCTTCGGGCGTCGCCGATCGAAGAAGTGACGGTGACGAATACGATCCGGCTGCCGCAGGAAAAGCAGTTCGAGAAGTTGAAGGTGTTGTCGATTGCGAGCTTGATGGCAAAGGCCATCGGCTATGAACATTCGAACCAATCGGTCAGCTCATTGTTTGACTGACGACCGATGACCGACGACCTGAGGACAGTATGGCCCAGACGGTGACACTCTCCGCGACAGCGCGGGACAAGACAGGCAAAGGCGCGGCGCGGCAGGCCCGGTTCCAGAAGCAGATTCCGGCCGTGATCTACGGCCATGGACGCCAGGCGCAAACGCTCAGTGTCGACGCGCTCGCCCTCGAGAAGGCGCTCACGGGCATCGAGCCGGAGAGCACGCTCATCGACCTCACGGTCGACGGCAAGAAAAGCCGCGCGCTGATCCGCGAGATTCAGCGTCACCCGCTCCGCCCCGACATCATCCATGTCGACTTCTACGAGATCAAAGCGGACGAAAAGGTCACGCTCAAAGTCCCGGTGCACCTCGTGGGCACGGCTGACGGCGTGCGCAACGCGGGTGGCGTGCTCGATCAGGTGACGCGCGAAGTCGAAATCGAAGTGCTCCCCGAGCACATTCCCGACCGGGTCGAGCTCGACGTCAGCGCGCTCAAGATCGGCGACTCGCTCCACGTGTCCGCGCTGACCATCCCGAACGCGCAGATTTTGACCGGTGCCGATCTGACGATCGCCGTCGTCGTCCCGCCGCGTGCCGAGGAAGTCGTTGCGCCCACGGCTGAAGCCGCGACCGAGGTCGCCGAGCCCGAGCTCATCCGCAAGGTCCGCGAGGACGAAGAGGGCGAGGAAGGCGCCGAAGGGGGGGGCGCTGCGCCGGCCGAGGGGAAGGCGGCACCGAAGGCCGAGGAGAAGCCCAAGGGCAAGAAGGAAGACTAGTCGTTGCGCGCCGTCGTCGGCCTGGGCAATCCGGGGCCGGATTACGCGGCGACGCGCCACAATGCCGGCTTCCTGCTGGCGGATGCGGTCGCCGAGCATTGGCAGCTGCCCCCCTTCCGTCGCGCCGAGCGTGCGCGCGCGACGGAAGGGACGGCCGGTGGGGTTGCCGTCCGCATTCTCAAGCCCACGACATTCATGAACCGCACCGGCGCGGCGCTCGCGTCGCTCCGCGCGGATCCCGCGTTCGATGCCGCGCGCGACCTGCTCATCCTGGTCGACGACTTCCAGATCCCCCTCGGCACGTTCCGGTTTCGGACCGAGGGATCGGCGGGTGGGCACAACGGTCTGAAGAGCATCGAGGGCGCGCTGCAGTCACAGCAGTATGCGCGCCTCCGCATCGGCGTCGGCCCGCTGCCCGAGGGCACCAGTGATTGGGCCGACTACGTACTTGCTCCCTTTGAGCCCGACGAGCTCGAACAAATCACGTCACTCACGCCGCGGATGATCGAAGAAATCGAGAAATGGCTTAAGAGCTGATGCTGCGCCTGGGAATCGTAGGTCTTCCAAACGTCGGGAAATCGACCCTCTTCAACGCGCTGACGTCGTCGAAAGCGGCGGCCGCCGAGAACTATCCGTTCTGCACGGTCGAGCCGAATGTCGGCGTCGTCGAGGTGCCCGATCCTCGTCTCGAGAAGCTGAACGCAGTCGTCAAGCCGAAGAAGAAAATCCCGGCCGTCGTCGAATTCGTCGATATCGCGGGGCTGGTCAAAGGCGCCTCCCAGGGCGAGGGGCTGGGCAACCAGTTTCTCTCGCACATCCGCGAAGTCGATGCCGTGGTCCACGTGATCCGCTGCTTTGAGGATCCGGACGTCGTGCACGTGATGGGGCCCGTCGATCCCGTGCGCGATCATGACATCATCACCAGTGAGTTGGCGCTCGCCGATCTCGCCGTCGTCGAGCGGCGACTCGAGAAGACGCGCAAGTCGGCGCGCGCGGGCGACAAAGAGGCGCAGGCCGAGCTCGTGCTGCTCGAGCGGGTCGTCGAGGAGCTGAACGCGGGCCGCGGCGCGCGGGAGGCCGGCGAGAGCGCCGAAGCGATCAAGTTCCTGCGCACGCTGGGCCTGCTCACCGCGAAGCCGATTCTGTACGCCGCCAATGTCAACGAAACCGATCTCGGCGCGGGGGGCGGCATGTGGATCGAGAAGCTCCGCTCAGCCGTACAGAGCCACCACGAGGAAGCGGAGATCGTTCCCTTTTCCGCCAAGTTCGAATCCGAGCTCGCCGAGCTGTCAGGCGAGGAGCGGCAGGAGTACCTCGCGAGCGCCGGTGTCGCCGAACCAGGACTCGATCGCTTGATTCACGCCGGCTATCGCCTGCTCGGCCTGCAGACGTTCTTCACCGTCGGCGAGAACGAAGTACGCGCGTGGACCATGCACGCGCGCGACACCGCCTATGATGCCGCGGGCGAGATTCACTCCGACTTTCAGCGCGGATTCATTCGGGCCGAGACGGTGGGGTACCCGGAATTTGTGAAAGCGGGCAGCTATAAAGCTGCCCGCGAACAAGGACTGATTCGGAGTGAAGGCCGCGATTACGTCGTGAAGGACGCGGACATCCTGCTGTTCCGCTTCAACGTCTAGCGCGTCCAGATCATGATGAGGCCGCACGAGCCGGCCGTCGACGCCGTCCCTTTGCCTCCGCCCTGCCAGATCGAAGGCCCAGGCGGCCCCGGAAGCGGCACGTCCAGACCCACGGGGGGCACCCCGCGATAGATCTCGATGGCCGCGAGATCGGCGACCGGGATCTGATCGTAATCGCGTTCCTGATTCGGCATGCCGTCCACATTGACCGGAACCGCACAGATGGCGCCGGCATTGAGCCGGGTCGGCCCGCACCACTGCCGCCCGCAGCGAGTCGATATTCCTTCAACGGTCAACAGGGTGCTGACGCGCTTGGGCTTGATGCGGTCGATTTCTTCGCGCGTGATGAACCGCGCGAATCCGGTATAGCGCTCACGCCGCTCGTAAAACCCGGCCAGGTCGCGCCAGACCGACGCTTGCCGCTCTTCCACGATCGTCGCGCCCAGCCCTGCCCGCGCCGGGTCCAGCAGGATGACGAGGCGCAGCGTCCCGTGCTCGGCGAGCGTGAACTTGTCGTCGACGTGCTCGCCGGCGTACGTCACCCGGATCGCCTGGCTCCCGGCCCGCAGCCCCTTGAGCCAGAACAGCCCGGTCGAGTCGGTCACGACCGCGCGCTGGACCTCCGCCACGGCCGAATCGGTCCCTTCCTGTTTCTTGAACTCGATGGCGGCAATGGTGACGCCGGCCAGGGGCCGGCCGTTCACGGCTGAGCCTGCTTTGCCCCGAATTCGGGGCGTGGAGTCGTCCGGCGCCTGCAGCGCCGAAGCCATCAGGGCGAGCGCAACAAGTGGAGAGAGCGTCATGACCCGGGGCCCCAATATATCTTCCGGCCCCTTTACATGCCGCTTAGCTTTCTGCCTCACAAATCCCCTACTCGGTGCCATCCACCGCACCGGGTCACCCATGACCAAAGGGAGGTGGCATGACTCGTCGGTACGAGACGGTCTACATCTTTGATAGTGCGCTGGACGAACCAGCCATCAACGACAAGCTGAACCGCTTCCACACCCTTCTCACCAAGGAAGGGAAAGGCACGATTACGAACGTGTCGCACTGGGGCAAGCGGACCATGACGTACAAGATCAAGAAGAAAGACGTGGGCTACTACGTCGTGGCGGAATTTCAGGCAACGGGCGACTTGCTTCCCGAATACGAGCGCGCCGTGAAGCTGGACGAGGGCGTGCTGCGCTACATGTGCGTCGAAGCGGCGCGTGAACAGCCCAAGCCGGTCGTGGCCGCCGCGGTGGCCCCCGAAATCGACGAGCTGGACGAGGAGGAAGCGTGAGACGACCTGCAAAGACCTGTCCCGTGTGCGAGTCCGGCGCGCGCGTGCTCGACTACAAGGATGACCGGACGCTCGGCCGCTTCCTGACCGAGCGCGGCAAGATCCTGCCGAGCCGCTTGTCGGGGATGTGCGCGCGGCACCAGCGGCAGCTCGCGACGGCGATCAAGCGCGCCCGGCAGTTGGCGCTGATTCCGTACATCAAGGGTCACACCGCATAGCGTGAACGCACCCAAGCGCGAGTCGTCGTGGCGTGTCTGGTTGGCGCTGCTCGCCTTCGTGCTTTGGGCGCACCCCAGCCTGGTGGGACTCCCGTTCGCCGCGCTGCTGTTGTTGGTCCCGCGCGACGACCGTCCCGGCTGGTCGCAGCCCGTGGCCGGCCTGATCGGCGCGATGAGCGCGACGCTGCTCGTGCTGACGGGAGGGGCACAAACTGCCGGCAGGCTGGCGGCAGTCACCGGTACGTATACGGTGATGGTCACCGCCGCGTTCATCGTGCTCGCGTTGCTGAAGCCGGCGCCGATTCTGCGCCAGGCGCTGCGGGCGATGCTGCTGGGCGGGGTCGTGAGCGCGTTGCTGGTTCAGGCTATCTGGGGTTCCGACGCCTGGGGCGGCCTCGCATGGGAAGCGACGCGCGCCGCCGGATCGTCGATGCGGGCGATCGTGCAAATCGCGCCGGACACGTTCACCGTGTACGAGCCGGTGGTGCGGTTCATGAGCCTCACCTGGCCCGGCATGCTCGCGCTGCAGACGCTGGCGGGTCTCGCGCTCGCGTGGCACCTGCATGTGCGGCTGACACCGGCCGGGAACGAGGCCGGCGCCGTCGCCCCGGTCCGGCCGGGACGCTTCAAGGATTTCCGGATGGGTGACGGCTGGGTATGGGGGATCGTGGCGTGGCTCGCCGTCCTGATCCTGCCCGTGTCGAACGCGCTGCACATGGCGGGCACGAACGTCGGGCTCGTTGCCGGTGTGCTGTACGTGCTGCGCGGCGCCGCGATCGTGGCGACGTTTGCCGAAGCATTCGGGATCTCCGCAATGGCCCTCGTGCTGATCGCCGGCATCGCGGCGACGTTGGCCGTGCCGCTGCTGTTCGTGCTGCCGGGGCTGTGTACCCTCGGCATTACTGATACGTGGTATCAATACCGGCGCCGGCTCGCGGCCGCACGCAGCGCCGGGCAAACACCATCCAAGGACTGAACGATGGAAATCATTCTGCGCGCGGACGTGCAGCATTTGGGCAAGGTCGGCGAAGTCGTGAAGGTCAAGGACGGCTACGCCCGCAACTACCTGCTGCCCCAAGGGCTCGCGTATCCGGCAACCGAAGCCAACAAGAAGCGGATCGCCTATGAAGGCGAGCGGCTGGTGAAACAGCAGGCAGCCGAGAAGACCGCGGCCGAGGCCGAAGCGGCGCGTCTGGCCGACGTCGAGCTCACCTTTCCCATGAAGGTGGGCGAGGAAGAGAAACTGTACGGATCGGTCACCGCGAGCGACATCCAGCGCCGGCTCGAAGAGCTCGGCATTCACGTCGATAAGCGCAAGATCGATCTCGCGGAGCCGATCCGCGAGCTGGGCGAGTTCAAGGTCGGCATCAAGATTCATCCCGACGTGCGCCCCGAGGTCCGCGTCACGGTGGTGAAGGAGTAGGTATCGTCGCCATCGCGTACGTCGACGGCTTGCGGTTTCGGCGCTCGCTGCTTGCGGCGGCCGACTGGGTCGCCGCGGGCCGCGACGAGCTGAACCGGATCAACGTCTTTCCGGTCCCCGACGGCGATACGGGGACCAACATGTGGCTCACGCTGCGCGCCGTCGCCGCCGCGCTCCGCAACCTCGGCGACGGCGATGCGCCGCTGCCCCTCCCGCACGTCGCAGAAACGATGGCACAGGCCAGCGTCCGCGGGGCGCGCGGCAACTCCGGCATGATGCTGTCACAGTTTCTGCTCGGCTTTCGCGAAGGCGTGGGCGAGCGGCTGCGCATCAACGCGCGCGAGCTCGCGGCGGCGATCGGGATCGGATTCGAGCGGCTCCGCTCGTCGCTCGACGAGCCGATCGAAGGCACGATTCTCACGGTGGCGCGCGAGGCCGCGGACGAGGCGGGCCAGGCGCGCGGCGAGTCCGACCTCCGCGTCTTCATGAGCCGGATCGTGGATCGGGCCGAGCAGGCGCTGCAGCGCACGCCGGAACTGCTCGCCGCGCTCAAGTCCGCCGGGGTCGTGGATGCGGGCGCGAAAGGGTTCGTCCGGTTCCTCGATGGGGTCAAACGGCTGATCGAAGAAGGCCAGATCGCCGAGGGGGCCGTCGACCGCCTCACCGAGACGACGAATGCCGCGGCGCAGACCGAGGTCGAGGCGGACCGCGACTACCGCTATTGCACCGAGCTCATGGTGCGCTCCGCCAGTCTGCCCGATCCCGCAGCCGTGCGCAAAGCGCTGCGCGAGCACGGCGGCTCAATTGTGGTGCTTGCGACCGGGGACCTGCTCAAGGCCCACGTCCACACCGACGCGCCGGAGGCGGTGTTTCAGCTTGCCGCCACCTGGGGCACGCTCGAGTCCACCAAGGCGGACGACATGCGGGCTCAGCACCAGGCGCTTCAGGCGCGCCGCCCGGTGGCCTTCGTCACCGACACCGCCTGCGACCTGCCCGACGAGCTGGTCCTGCAGTACGACGTGGGGCTGGTACCGATGCAGTTGATCGTGGACGAGCACGGCTACCGCGACCGCCTGGAGTTGACCGCGCCCGAGTTCTTCCGCCGGCTGCGGGCGGGGCTGGACGCCAGCACGTCACAACCCGCACCACAGGCCTTCGGCGATGCCTACCGGGACGCGGTCCGAGCCGGCGACCACGTCATCGCGATCACCGTCTCAAGCGGCCTGTCAGGCACGAACGCCAATGCTGTGGCGGCGGCGAGACGTTTCGATTCGAACGGCGGCCGGGTTACGGTCGTGGACAGCCGCACGGCCTCGCTGGGACAGGGTCTCCTGGTCGTGCGTGGCGTGGAGCTTGCTGCAGCGGGGTGGCAGCCCGGGGCCATCGTGCGGGAGCTCGAGCGGGTCCGTTCACAGTCCGGCGGGTTCTTCACGGTAGACAACTTCGAGCGCCTGGTCCGCTCCGGGCGCGTCGGGCGCGGGCGTGCCTGGCTTGGCACAAAGTTGAACTTGAAGCCGGTCATGGGTCTTACTATAGAAGGAAGGATCGAGCCGGTCGGCCGGGCGCGCGGCCGCGAGGGGGCGCGCAAGAAGCTGCTGGAGCTGCTGGACGGGGTGCTCACACCCAGGCCCAAGGCGTTACGGCTGGGCGTCGTGCATGGCGACATTCCCGACTTTGCCGACGCGCTGCGTGTCGAGCTGGTCGCCCGCTATCGGCCGATGCAGTGCCTGGTGAGCCCGATCACCCCGGTGATCGCGGCGCACGCTGGAATTGGTGCCTGGGGGGTATTCTATCAGATCGAAGACAACAATGACGAGTCCGGTACTCGCCCAAGTCGTTGACGCGCTGGTGGATCGCAAGGCGGTCGATCCGGTGGTACTGGACCTGCGTGGCTTGTCGTCCGCCACAGATTACTTCGTCATCGTCTCGGGAACTTCGGACGCGCATGTGCGCGGAATGGCGCAACACCTCGTGGCGGCTCTCGCGCCCGCGGGCGTGGAGCCGCATCATGTGGAAGGGTTACAGCAGGGCCGCTGGGTGCTGCTCGATTACGTGGATTTCGTGGTCCACGTGTTCCATCCCGAGCTGCGCGATTTCTACCAGCTGGAGCGGTTGTGGGGAGATGCGCCGGTTGTCGCCGCAGGCGACGCTGGAGCGAAAGGGTAACGACATGCGACGCACCTTAACTGGTTTGCTGCTGCTCGCGGGCTTCTGCGCCGCTGCATCTCCGGCGGCGGGGCAGTACTTCGGCCAGAATAAGGTCCAGTACCGCAAGTTCAACTTCCAGTCGATTCAGACCGAACACTTCGACGTCTACTACTACCCGGATGAGCGCGCCGGCGCGCTCGACGCGGCCCGGATGGCCGAGCGGGCGTACGCGCGGCTGTCGCGCATCCTGCACCACAACTTCCAGGCCCGCAAACCGATCATCCTGTACGCGTCGCAGTCCGACTTCCAGCAGACGAATGTCGTCGACGCGTCGGGCGAGGGACTGGGCGGCGTCACGGAGTTCTTCAAGCACCGCGCCGTGCTGCCGTTCACCGGCTCGTACGCCGAGTTCGAGCACGTGCTCCAGCACGAAATGGTGCACCAGTTCCAGTACGACGTCTACAGCCGGGGCCGCGCCGGCGCCGGGATGCAGACGCTGATGAACGTCAATCCCCCGCTCTGGTTCATGGAAGGGATGGCGGAGTACCTGTCGGTCGGCCCCATCAACGCCGAAACGGCGATGTGGCTGCGCGACGCCGCGCTCGAAGGCAATCTGCCGACGATCGAACAGATGACGCTCGATCCGTACATCTTCCCCTACCGTTACGGCCATGCCATCTGGGCGTACATCGGCGAGAAGTGGGGCGACGAGGTCATCGGCGAGATTCTCCAGAGCTCCGCGTCGTCAGGGATCGAGGCGGCAATCAAGCGCGCCCTGGGCCGCTCGATCGAAGATCTGTCGAACGACTGGCGTGACGCGGTGCAGACCACATTCCTGCCGCAGCTCGGCGATCACTATCGCGCGCGCCGGATCGCGGAACCGACCCTCACGCGGCGGCGCACCGCCGGACGAATCTTCCTCGCCCCGGCCCTGTCGCCCGACGGCAGTGAGATCGCGTTCTTCGGCGATCAGGGCGGCTACTTCGTGGATCTGTGGCTCGCCAACGTGCAGACGGGGCGGGTCAAAGAGCGCCTCGTCAAATCGACGATCAACTCGAGCTACGAAAGCCTGCGCTTCATCAATTCGGCGGGCTCGTTCTCACCCAACGGCCGCTACTTCGCGATCGCCGCCAAGCACAAGGACCGCGACGATCTCGTGATTCTCGACGTGAAGCGCCACCGCGAGGCGGGGCGTCTCAAGATCGACCTGAACGGGATTCAGACGCCGCAGTGGTCGCCCGACGGCTCGCAGCTCGTGTTCACCGGATTCAACAACGGCTTTTCCGATCTGTTCATCATCAACCGCGACGGGACCGGCCTGCGCCGCCTGACGAACGACAAGTTCGCGGACCTGCAGCCCTCGTGGTCTCCCGATGGCCGCATGATCGCGTTCACGACCGACCGCGGCGGCGACACCGACTTCGATTTACTGCGCTTCAGCAACCTGCGCGTCGCCGTGTACCACCTCAACAGCGGCAGCATCGAGATGCTCGGTGGGATGGACGCCGGCAAGAACATCAATCCGGTGTGGTCGCCGGACGGCCGCGGGCTGGCGTTCGTTTCGGACCGGACGGGGATCGCCAACGTCTTCCTGTACGAATTCGACGACAGCCAGATCTACCAGCTGACGAACATGTTCACCGGCATCCAGGGGATCACACCCCTCTCGCCGGTGCTCACGTGGTCGATGCTCGCGGATCGCCTGGCGTTCGTGTATTACGAGGACGGGCAGTACAGCGTGTACACGATCGACAATCCGCGGTCGCTGCGGCGCGATCCCTATCAGGGACCCGCGAGTCCTCCTGTTGTCACGCTGCTGGCCTCCGAAAGGCGGGACACGGTTCCGGGCGCGGCCGCCGCACCGCTCCCGCTTGTGACGTCGTTCGGCAGCGCGGCGTCCCCTGGGGCTCCCAACGGTGGCAGCACTGACGGCTCCACCGATGGGTCGCTCCCAAACGGCGGCCTCCCCGCTGGCGCTTCGATTTATCGCTCCAGCGACGGGTTCCGGCCGTCCGCACTACCGCAGCCCGCGGAATCGTCTTCGGTGCCGGCGCAGCTCACGGTGCGGCAACTGCTCGACTCGGCGACCCTCGAGTTGCCGGACACGAGCGAGTTCACGTTCAAGCCGTATCGCGTGCGGTTCACTGCCGACTATCTCGCGCGGCCCACCGTGGGCTACCAGCGCGACAACTGGGGCCGCGGTCTGTTCGGCGGGACCGCGATCGCATTGTCCGATATTCTCGGCAATCACGCCGTCGTGCTCGCGGGGGCGATCAACGGTCGCATCAGCGAAGCGCAATTCCTCGGCGTGTACGTCAATCAGTCGGGACGGCTGAATTGGGCGGGCGGGTTCTCGCAGGATCCGCTGTATTTCTACGGCGGCAGCGGCTGGACGCGGATCGACAACCCTCAGAACCCCGGCGACAGCCTCGACGTGTTCACGTCGCGGACCCGCCGGTTCGTCATTCGCGACGCGTTCGCCGAGGCGTACTATCCGTTCGACCGGTTCAACCGCATCGAGCTTGGCTTCCACGCGGTGAACATCGCCGAAGCCACACTCGAGTTTCAGACGCTCTACAACTCGAGCGGCGGCTACATCGACCAGCGGCTGATCTCAGGGGGCGGCCCGTCGGCGACATACGTACAGCCGTCGATCGCGCACGTGCACGACAACACCCTGTTCGGCTACGTCGGACCGTTCGCCGGTGCGCGCTCACGGATTTCGATCGCGCCCGCCATCGGATCCTGGCAGTTCGTCTCCGGTCTGGTGGACCTGCGCCGGTACATACACGTCCGGCCCATCACACTCGCGCTGCGCGCGATGGCGTTCGGCCGCTACGGCCGCGATGCCGATCGGTTCCCGATCTTCATCGGGAATACGGAGCTGCTGCGCGGGTACACGTCGGGCTCGCTGCGCTCCCACGAGTGCATGTCGAATCCCACGACGCGCAACGATTGCCCCGAGCTCGATCAGTTGATCGGCTCCAAAATCGCGGCCGCCGGTGTCGAGCTGCGGTTCCCGCTCACGCGTTCACTCGTGCTCGGATTCCTCCCCGTCGGCTTCCCGCCGATCGAGGGGGCGATCTTCTACGACATCGGCATGGCGTGGAATGACGCGAGCACCGTGAAGTGGAACCGCATGCCGTCGGAGGACCCGGTGCAGGTGCGTACACCGTTGCGCAGCTGGGGCGGCTCGATCCGGGGTAACCTGCTCGGCATCATGATCATGCGGGTCGATTACACCAAACCGCTGGACCGGGACTACCAAAAGGCGTATTGGACGCTCAGTTTGGGTCCGACGTTCTAACTCCGCGCCGCTAAAACAGTTGCAATGGCCGCGCCGGTCTTCTATCTTGTCGGCGAGGCCACTTGCCGATCTCCCGATTCCTTCTGTTCGCGACCTTTGCGCTATGGGGTTGTGGGTCCCAGGCGCCCGCAGTCGCATCGTCACAAAGACAATCACCACAACAACTTAGCCAGATCCAAGTACTCTCGCGTACCGCTGGAGTCGCCATCCGGCTGCCCGCCAAGGGCGGCGTGCCCCAGCTGTACCGGCTGCCGCGACTCACCCCGGTCGAGGGAGTGCTCAAGGGGAGGCTCCCGCCCGTCGAGCGGGTGGTCGGACTGGACCCTGAGTCCGAGTTCCTGTTCGTCGCGACCGCCAAGCGCGAGTTGCTCGCGCTCGACCTGGGGAGTGGTCGAGTCGACACCGTCGCGACCGGTGTCGCGCAGGCCGCCCTTGGACCTGACGGCACGTTGTACGCGGTCGACACGACGCGCCGAGTAATCTCGCTGTCGCGGCGCACACGCTTTGCGTGGCCCCAGGCGCTCACCGCACTCCCACGCGATCTGTTTGGCGCGACCGATCAACATCTCGTCGGTGTGATTCCGCAGGACCGGCTGCTTGTGGCCGCGGCGGACCAGCCGCCGACGGTACTCCCGATCGCCGCGGGCGGCGACGTCGCTGCAACGCGCTGGGGTGATCTCGTCGCGGTCGCGTCGGACAGCGGCGTGACGTTCTACGATCCGCTCGGACGTCGCAATCCCGCATTCGTGAAGCTGGCCGACAAGCCCCGTGCGCTCGCGTTCTCTCCATCGGGCCACCGCATTTACGTGGCGCGTCGCAGCGTGCCGGGATTGGCGGTGGTCGATCGCTTCGAGCGCAAAGAGCTCGATGGCGTCGCGTTACCGGGTCCCGTCGCCGCATTGCGGCTCGATCCGCTGGGCCGCTGGTTGCTCGCGCGCCCGGCGGTCGGTGACTCGGCATGGATCGTCGATCTGCCCATCAAGCAACACACCGGGATTGTTCCTACCCAATGGCAGACCGACCTGCCGGCGATTTCGCCCGACGGGGTGCTGATCTACCGCCGCCGCGATGACGTGCTCTCCGTGCGACCTGATTCGCTGACGGAGGTGGGCAAAGTCGTGCGCGGAGCCGGCGATCTCTGGGTACTCACGACGTGGCTGCCGCGCGGCGTTCCCGCGAGCATCGCCAGCGCGCGCTCGGACAGCACCGCGCAGGGTGGTCCCGAAGGACCGCTCTACGTGCAGGTATCGACGTCGCAGAATCCGGAGTGGTCGGGGCATTTGGCCGATGATCTCTCACGCGCCGGCATGAACGCGCGCGTGCTGCCGCCGCAGCACCCTGACGACGGCTATCGCGTCGTGCTCGGTCCGTTCACGTCGCGCGCGCAGGCGGAAGCGACGGGCCGGCGCCTGGGACGCCCTTTCTGGATCTACCAGCCCGGACAATGAGCACGCACCGGCAGCTGCCGCTCTCGCGGCTCGGCCACCTGGTTCCGCCGCTGATCGAGCAGGCGGCCCTGCTCGCGTTGGTGCCGGTCACCGACGATCTCGCGTGGGCCGCGAAGGCCGCATGGGACATCGCGCGGATCGCGGCCCGAGACGGCCGCCGGGTCGCGCTGGTGGACCTCAGCGTCGAGCATCCTGCGTTGCACGACATCGTGAGCGGCAGTCTCGGCGCAACTGAAGGAATCGTCGACGCGTTCGAGTACGGCGTGTCGCTCAACAAGGCGGCGCACGAGATCACCGGCGTTCATTTCATTCCCGTGGGCTCGGACACGACGAAGGCCGCCGAACTGTACGCGCATCCGCGCTGGCGCAAGCTGCAGGCGGGCTTTCGGTCCGAGGGGGCGTTACTGATCGTGTTCGTACCGCCTGCCGGTCTCGCCCAGCTCTCCGCAACGCCCGACGGAGCCCTCGTCCTCGCGCCCGAGGGGGTGAGTGCGGGATTTGGCGTTGGGCGCGACGTCCCCCTGCTCGGCGTGGTGCGCGACCGGTGGCTCCCACCCTCAGCGCGCGTGTCTCCGCCACCGATCACGATCTCGACAGACGAAGAGCCGCCGCGCCGCCGGCTTCGCGTGGCCCTGGCCGCGCTCGTCGTAGCGGCGCTGGCCGTAGGCGGGTGGGCGCTGCTCGCGCGAGCGCGAGAGTCGGCGTTCATCGCGCCGCCCCCCGCTCCTGCTCCCAGCTCCCCGCTCCCCGCTTCCCCACCTGCACCGCCAAAGCCCGACACACTCGGATGGACCGTGCAGCTCGCGGCCTACGCATCCATGGACAAGGCGCTCGCCCACGCCGACCGCCTCGCGGCCGACGCGGGTGTGCCGGCGCTGGTGACGCCCGTCCCTCAGAGCGGCAACGGAGCGGTGTGGTACCGCGTTCTCGCGGGTTCGTATGCCACGCGCGCGGCGGCTGGTGAAGCGCGCGCCGACCTGTGGCAGCGTGGCATCGCGGGCGAGGGTATCGGCGATCTGCTGCGGGCGCCGTACTCCTTCCGCCCACCGTCCGACGCGTCCCTCGAGTCGCTGCGACGCCGCGGGCTGCCGGCCGTGCGCTGGTCCAATGGCGTGATTTTGCTGGGCGCTTTCGAGGCACCCGAACAGGCGGCGTTCACTCAAGCCGCTCTTCAGCGCGCCGGCGTGCGCGCGAACCTACTCCCTCGCATGGGGACACCATGAGACTGAGCAGGCTCGAGCTCTCGGGCTTCAAGTCCTTCGCCGGAACGGTGGAGCTTCCCTTCGATCAGGGCGTCACCGCCATCGTGGGCCCGAACGGCTGCGGCAAGTCCAACATCTCGGACGCGGTGCGCTGGGTGCTGGGCGAGCAATCGCCCCGCCTGCTGCGCGGCGGGAAGATGGAAGACGTCATCTTCCAGGGGTCCACCGGCCGCCGTCCCGTGAACGTCGCGGAAGTGTCGCTGGTGTTCGACAACTCGGACGGCACCCTCCCGATCGCGTATCAGGAGGTCGTGGTCACGCGCCGGCTGTCGCGCTCGGGCCAGAGCGACTACCTGCTGAATCGCTCGCCGGTGCGGCTGCGCGACATTCAGGATCTGCTGCGGGGCACGGGTCTCGGCGCCGACGCCGCCGTGGTCATGGAAGCCAAGATGATTGAAGCGCTGCTTTCGGAAAAAGCGGAAGAGCGGCGCGCCCTGTTCGAAGAGGCCGCCGGGATCGGCCTGTACCGTGACCGCAAGCAGAGCACCGAGCGCCGGCTGGAGGAGACGGCCGCCGACCTCGCCAGGCTCGAAGACCTGATCGCCGAGGTGCAGACACAGGTGCGCAGCCTGGCGCGCCAGCGCGGCCGTGCCGAGCGCTACGGGAAGATGATCGAGGAGCGCTTCGGGATCGCGCTGACGCTGGTGCGGCGCGAAATCGAAGACTTCGACCTCGCGCTCGGGTCGCTCGGCGTGCGCGCGCGCGAGCTGGCCGCGGCGCTGCCCGCGGCGCGGGAGCGGTTGAGCGAAGCCGAGCGCCAGCGCGAAGCTCGCGTGCAGGCGCGCCACACCGCCGAGGCCCGGCGCACCGAAGTCGAGCGCCGCCTGGCCAGCGCGAAGCTGGAAGTGGGCCGGCTGGAAAACGATCTCGCGCTCGCGGCAGAGCGCTTGAGCAACGCGGGCCAGCGCCGCCAGACCGCGGCGGACGAGCGGGTGCAGGCGGAGCGCCGCGCGGCCCAGGCCGAGCGCGAGCACGAAGCCGCCGCCGCCGAGCGCGCCGCGGCCGAACGCGACCTCGCCGACGTCCAAGCCCAGCTGCAGGCGCGGACGCGTGAAGAGGACGACGTGCGCGGCCGCCTCACCGCCGAGCGGCAGTCCGTCCGCGCGCTCGAGGAAGCGCTGCAACGCCGCGCCGAAATGGCGCGTGCGCTCGAAATCGAAGGTGGAGCGCTCGACCGCGAGCGCAGTGAATTGCGGGAGCAGCTCGCCCTCGCCGCCGCGGAGCGCCAGGACCGCGACACCGCGGCACAGGAAGCCGCGCGCGATGCCGCCGCCGCCGCCGAGCGCGTCAGCAGTGATGCGCAGGCGGCTCTGCGCGCCGTGGAAGCGCTCCAACATGCCCGCCGCCACCTCGCCGCATTGCAGGAGCAGGAGATGAGCGCCCGCTCGGCGCGGCGCCAGACGGAAGCCGCGCTCGCGCAGCTCGAGGCTCGGCGCGACGCGCTCGGCGAGCTCGATCGCGAGCATGTTGGTCTTGCGCCGGCCGCCCAGGCCTTGCTCAAGGCGAAACTTCCCGGCGTGCTGGGCCCACTCGCCGACTTTGTGCGCACCTCCCGGCGTGATGCCGAGCTCGCCGAGCGGTTGCTCGGCGAGTGGCTGCATGCGGTGCTCGTGCGCGACGCGTCCGTCATCGATACGATCCGCGCCTGGCATTCGGAAGCACAGCCCGGTCCGCTGGTCCTGCTGCCGTCCGTTCCGGGGCCTCGGCTGGGCGCCGACGGACATCCGCTGCGCGATGAGCTGCGCGTGGACGGGCCCGCGGCCGCCTGGGTCCGTGCCCTGCTCGCGGGTC
>DASTDR010000569.1:0-2625 GCA_035710265.1 Gemmatimonadales bacterium
CTGCACGAGCTCGGCGTCGAGGTGGTGATGCTCAGCGGGGACAACGAAGCCACCGCCCGGCGCATCGCCTCGCAGCTGGGAATCGACACCGTGATCGCCGAAGTGTTGCCGGGCGACAAGGCCAACGAGATCGCCGCGTTGCAGCGGGCCGGCAAGAAGGTCGCGATGGTCGGCGACGGCGTGAACGATGCGCCGGCCTTGGCCACCGCCGATATCGGCATCGCGATCGGCGCCGGTACGGACGTGGCCGTCGAGGCCGGCCACATCGTCCTCGTGCGCTCGGATCCACGCGACATCCCACGCATCGTGACGCTGTCCCGCGCCACCTATCGAAAGATGATTCAGAACCTCTGGTGGGCCGCAGGCTACAACATCTTCGCGATCCCGCTCGCGGCCGGCGTCCTCGCCGGGCAAGGCATCCTGCTTTCACCCGCGCTCGGAGCGGTGCTCATGTCGGCCAGCACCGTGATTGTCGCGATCAACGCGCAATTACTGAAGCGAGTCCGGCTCTAACCCACTTTTCCGCTCCGGTTGTTCAGCCCAACCGGAAATGGTACGAAACAATGAAAGCCAGGATCATGGCGATAGCGATGAATAGAATGATCGCGTGAACGCGTTCGCGTGTGCTCCGCATCCCCACCAGCGTCAGCAACACCAAGACCAACCGAAACAGATGCGACGGGTCCGACCAGGGCAGGCCGCGTACGAACACCGCCGTCGCCCCCGCGAGCACGCCACAGAGCGCAAAGGTCCCGAACAGCGCGACGCGGTTCGCGAAATAGTATTCCTTCAGACTGGTCACGGGATCGGAGGGGTCCGGAATGATGATAGCCGTGAGGTAGTACAGAGTAATGATCGGACTGAGATAGAGCACGAATTTGAAGAAATTCCACTCGCTGATGCCGCGGTAGCTCCAGAATGTCCACCACAAGAGTAGGCTGAACACGAGCAACAGGCCCACCCAAGTGGAATGGATCCAATACAGGCGAACCCGCGCCCGCGTGCGATAGAGCTGCGCGATCCCCTTGAGTAATCCCGTCACGGCGAGCCCGAGCACGATCGACATCATGACGACGACGTGCTGGTACGCCGAGGCGGGCGACTGGAGTAGTGACATTGGCGTGATCAATGTGTGGGGGTCGTGGAGGTCATGTCGTGCGTGCCGTGGAGGGGACGTACGCGCACGAACACCATCGCGCCCAGCGGCGCCCGGGATCCATAAAACGATTCAATGGATTCCGGCACGACGTTCACGGTTCCTTGCACTCCGACGCCGATGGTCGCCCCGGAGCCGCCGATGATCTCGCGGATATAGCCGGCCGAAACGGCCCCAACCGGGAGGCGAGTTTCCGGTGCCAAAGTGCCAATCGACAAGTCTTCGGCGGTCTTCTGCGCAAAATCAACTCTGCCGTACACCGTACTGCGACGCGCGAAAACGGCCTCGGCTTCGAGAACGCCGGAGTGGGTCGTCAACCCGGCATGACGGTTGGTACCCCAGACCAGCGCCGCCGCAAGGTGGCCGTCCTTGCCGATTTGTCGTCCGTACAGGATCGACGCGGTGGCCCGACGCGTGCTCTCCGAGGGGTCGAGCGCCTCGGGACTCTGCAGAAAGCCGTATCCAGCGGAGACGACCCAGTTCGAGTCGAGATGCGCGGTGAATCGGCCGGAGTAGGAATCCAGTCGAATCGGATCGAACCCCCAGCGTTCCTCGTCAGGTTCACGGCCATTGAAGACCGAGCCCTCGAGCTTCCAATGATGTCCGAACACGCCCGCGGTGATCACGCCGAAGCTGATGTGCGTCGCGTCCTGCCAGTGGTGGCCGAGCGGCGCGACGGGGTTATCCATCGCGGATGGACGATGCATGAACGCGACCGGCCCCAGCGCCGGCTCCCCGGATGGCGCGGCGTAGATCGAGGCGCCGATGCCGCGAGTCAGCGCCCGCTCGTACATGACGGCCAGCTCCATCCAGAAATCGTGTGGATGCTGGCGATCAAACAGCGGCAGCCCCTGGTATGTCTCGCCGCTCTGGAGCAGCAGTGGGTAACCCTGGTTCGACACCGTCGCCGGATCGAGGCTGAGCATCGTCCTCGCCTGCAGTCGCCCGCCGAACCAATCTCGGCTTGCCATCAGCATCGCCCAGTTGAGCGACCCGAACTGATCGTCGCCGCGCGGGCCGCCCTGGTGATCGTACTGCACGAAGCCGATGCCGTGCAGCATCAGCATCCAGGAGCCTGCCATAAAGTGCCGCGAAGGAAGCGGCACCGCGTCCGGAATCCAAGTCGTCCCCGAGCCTAACCGCTCCATCGATACGCCGAGGGGGCTGAGCATTCCCGCCGGTGCCGGTTGATGATCGACATGTTGCACAATGGAAAGCAACGCAAGCAGCGTAAGCACTCGAGCCTCGCAGTGAAAGAACAAGAAAACCGTGTGGACCAGCGAGAAACTGCCGAGGCTACGCCTTGGGAGGGGGGGCGTCCGGTGCCGAGCGGTGGCTGAACCGTGGAGTGAAATCGGGCCGCACCGATCCGCAGGCCGTCGAGCCGGTAAGTGCCGCCACGACCGGGCTAGTCACGGCGACGCTCACGGCGCAAGATGTGAGTGCCTGGCAGCAGACCGGGACGGTTG
>DASTDR010000570.1:0-2638 GCA_035710265.1 Gemmatimonadales bacterium
ACTGTTCAGCACAGTCCGGAGCCCGTTCGGTGGCGTTCTCTCTACGACCGAATCGCGCAATGGGAGAACGAACGGCAGCCTCGGCCAACGGAGGATGGCTCGGACAGTGATCCCGGGGCCGTCTAACAGCTTGCTGAAAAACTCCCGTTCGGGTTGATCGTTTCTGGTTCACGAAGGGTAGATCCTCCTAGAAGGAGGGTCCGATGCGCGGCGACGACAGACAGCAAGACGGGATGTTCAGCTACATTTCCCCCGAGGCGCGGATCCCGCGCGACCACCCACTGCGGCCGATCCGGCGGATGGTCGACGCCATTCTCAAGGACGTGTCCCCGGCGTTCGACGCTCTGTACTCCGACGTGGGGCGGCCCTCCATCGCGCCCGAGAAGCTGCTGCGCGCCCTGCTGCTCCAAGTTCTTTACACCGTTCGCAGCGAGCGGCTGCTGATGGAGCAGCTCGATTACAACCTGCTGTTCCGCTGGTTCGTGGGACTCAGCGCCGACGACCCAGTGTGGGACGTGACGGTGTTCAGCAAGAACCGCGAGCGCCTGCTGGCCGGCCAGGTTCACGAACTGTTCTTCCAGAAGGTCGTGGAACAGGCCCGGGAGCAAGGGCTGTTGTCGGACGAACACTTCACGGTGGACGGCACGCTCATCGAGGCGTGGGCCGGGCACAAGAGCTTCAAGCCGAAGGGCTCGGGGAAGAGTTCGGGCGGGTCGCGCAACCCGGACGTGGACTTCACGGGGACGAAGCGGTCGAACGACACGCACGAGTCGACGACGGACCCGGACGCCAAGTTGTACCGGAAGTCGAACGGGACGGAATCGAAGTTGAGCTACTCCGGCCACGTGCTGATGGACAACCGGCACGGCCTGGCGGTGGCCGGTCGATTGACGAGGGCCACGACGCGCGCGGAGCGCGAGGCGGCGCTCGAAATGACGGCGGATGACATGCCTGGGCAGGGCCGTGCGACGCTGGGGGCGGACAAGGCGTACGACGTGCGGTCGTTCGTCGAGGCGCTGCGGTTGTTGAAAGTGACACCGCACATCGCGGCGAAGGCGAAGTACGGCACCATCGACGGCCGGACGACACGACACGCCGGATACGAGGTCAGCCAGAGAAAGAGGAAGCGGGTGGAGCAGGTGTTCGGGTGGCTGAAGGTGATCGGGATGATGCGCAAGACACGGCACCGAGGCCTGAGACGTGTGGGCTGGATGTTCGTGTTCAGCCTGGCGGCTCACAACCTGGTGAGGATCAGGAACCTGACGATGCGACCGAGTACGGCGTGAGCGGCATGGTGGACCAGGGGCAAGCGCACTTGCGACAGGCAACGGGCGAGGCGAAGGATCGACATGGAACTGAGACGACAACCCACTTGGAGAGAGTCGAGCATGCGTCTCGACACGCTTTTTCATCAGCCTGCTAACTACCGCATGCAGGCGACGGCGTGCGCCGTCGCTATGGGCACAAGGGCACGCGACGTGCTGGCGCCCGCCGCGCCTGATGCGGAGCGTTGGACAGACGGAACAACGGAGAGGTAAAAGCTTTGACTTGGGTGCTGTCACCGCGCTCGAAGCCAAGAGTCACGATGCTCTCGACAGCTCACGGTTGTTTCGGCTCGGACATTCGCCACGCACACGGACGCCCTGGGCAGCAGTGCGGTGCACCGCCCGCCGGTGGTCGCCGGTCGCATCGAAGGGGTGGCACCCCGCACGTTGGTCGCAGATCCAGCGCGGTCAGCAGGAGCCGTCCCCGCAACCAAAGTGCTCAGGACAAGGCTCACAGCACTCGTTGGCGTCGTGGGGTGGTGACCAGGCAGCGCCGCACGAAGCGGCGCCTGGGCCAGTGGGCAAGGTAGTGGTTCAGTCAGCTGCGGTGGACAGGCAGTAGAAGGTGCGGCGCCGGGTGGCGTCCGGGCTGGTGGGCAGGTAGCATGACGAGCAGGCAGCAGCAAGACAGCAGTCCGCGACGCGGCGCGACTTGTCACGAAGGGCTGTCCAACTACGGCGTGCACCCGACGCCGTGCGCGCCCTTTTCAGGCGTTGGACGCTCGCTGCCGTTCTTGCGCGCCCGGCGCGGGTGACGCCGGGCGTTATGCGTATGAGGCGAGCAACTAAGCCATGAGAGCTCCCGAACCCATCGTGATCCAGGCATTCAACCCCTATCACGCTCGCTATCCGGATCGGCGGGTCGTTTCGAGGTCAGCCCTCGAGTTCATGAAGAGAGCAAGATCATCCGGATATCGCGTCGTCGTTGAGCCCGACGACGCACGGCCGCTTGAGTATCACGACCAGAAGGGTGTTCAGGACCTCCTGTATGATCCAGTCATTCTGTCGATCGCCACTATGTCCGTGGACATCGCTCAAGCTCTCTTTTCCTCGTGGCTGTATGATCGGCTGAAAAGCCTGAACGCCTCGCCACCTCTCGCAGGTGAGTCTCGTGTCGTCATCGAGGCCGAGCGGTCTGGCCGTCTATTTAGGTATGATCACGCTGGCGCACCCATCAGCGACGAACGCTTTGCCGACATTCTCGCCTTCATGAACAAACGCCAACGCGACTACGCACGCACGGTGGGTCAGACCTCCCCCTTCCCAGATCTTCCGTTCCCGATCCATCTGGAACATACGGCCAAGATCGTCGG
>DASTDR010000571.1:0-2009 GCA_035710265.1 Gemmatimonadales bacterium
CGCTCGGCGCGAGCCGGGGCCGAATCGTCGCCCAACTCTTTCTCGAGATGCTCTTGCTATCTGCCGCGGCGGCGTGTGCCGCGCTTCTATTGGTTCAGTTCGTGCTGGCTCGGCTTCAGCTATTCCATGATCGCGCAAACCCGTTCTGGCTTGATCTCGGCGTGTCGCCGGGTTCTGCGCTCTACGTCGGAGCGCTCGCGATGCTTGCCGGCGCCATCGCGGGCGTCGTGCCTGCGATGCAGGCGACCGGGGGTCTGATGCAGTCCGGGCTGCGCGTGCGGAGCGGCGGCGGTGGGCCACGGCTCGGGAAGCTTTGGAGCGCGATGATCGTCGCTCAGATCGCACTGGCCGTGGTCTTTATACCGTTGGCCGTGAACTTGGGTTGGGGAATGCTGCGACCAAGCGTCGTCGGGCCTGGGTTCGCCGTTGAGGATTACATGACGGCCCGCGTGCAGTTCTTTGGGCCGGCGGCGCAGTTCGCGCAACTCCAGCGGGACCTCGTGCGGGGCCTCGAAGCCGAAGCAGGCATTGCGGCGGTGGCGGTATCGCAGATCGTGCCGGGCGCCGAGCCCACCCGACAGGCTTTCGAGTTGGAGCAAATAGAAGGAGCAGCGCCTGTTGATGGCGTTCCCGCGCCCGCCACCTCGCTCGCCGTAATCGCAAACCGAGTCGGCCGCGGATTTTTCGAGACGTTTGACGTGGCGGTGCTCGCGGGTCGCGCGTTTGAAGCCGACGACTTCGAGCATGAGCGAAATTCGGTGCTCATCAACCGCACTTTTGCCGAGCGGTTCGCGAGCTGGCCAGGAGGGCCTCTCGGTCGGCGTATCCGCGACCGATCCACGCGGAGTTCGGAGTCCGAAGCCTGGTATGAGATCGTCGGCGTCGTGGGCGACTTGCCGGCGAACGACGAAGCGCCGCGGTTGTACCTGCCGTTGGCGCCGGGTGAAAGGAGTCCGCTCATGTTGACGTTTCGGATCAATCCCGGCGTGAGTGGTACCACCGACAGGCTTCGGGAGATCGCGGCCTCCCTCCATACGAGATTGCTCGTCGATGGAGTCGACCCGCTGGAGGAGCGCTACGCTAGGTTTCAAGAGGAGCGCATGGCTACCGTGTACGCGCTCGCGATCGTGACCCTGAGCGTAGTGCTGCTCTCGGCGGCGGGTATGTACGCACTGATGTCGTTCACCGTGAATCAGCGTCGACGCGAAATTGGCCTTCGCTCGGCGCTCGGCGCGCAACCGCTGCAACTCCTCGCAGGCACCTTCAGAAAACCGGTCCGCCAGATTGCGGCGGGTGCGGCCGTCGGGTTGCTTGCGGCGTATTTTGCCGGCGGAGTCATACCGATCGAAGATCTGGGAGGGCGACACGTACCCGGTGTTTTGATCGTCGCAGCGCTATTCATTCTCGTGGTTAGCGTGCTCGCGGTCGCGGAACCGGCACGGCGCGCGCTGCGATTGGCGCCGACGGAGGCGTTGCGCGACGGCGGTTGAACGCCCATTGCCGCGAGTCTTTTCGCGCATCGCAAACGACTGTAAGATCACGGGCTTAAACGGGTGATTTGCCGGCGAATACGTCGATACAAAGAGCGAGAGCTTCTCCTACAGAGAACAGCGATTCGCGGGGTACGGGCGGTTCAAACGCGGCTAGTTTGAAATCGACCCCACGAGCGACCCCACCTTCTAACGGAATCGCTCTGAAACCCACCAGATTGGGGGATCGTCCAGCGGTAGGACATCGGACTCTGACTCCCGTCCGGCAGATTCTCCATCCTCTCAACAGCGCAGAAATAGTGGGTTAGCCACGACCCAGGGTCGTCACCCCACTAAAACGCGCAAGTCCACTATCCGCCCCAGGAGCCGCCCCTCTCTAGCTCCGCTAAGGATCGCCGCTGCTGCGACGCTGGAAGCCTGCTTAGACGTATGCAGGTACCCAATGGCTAGACGAAGAACAGCTAGCGGCAATCGTTGATCCGGAGTACCCGTTGCTCGCGTTGACGGTGATCAAAGAGG
>DASTDR010000572.1:0-6545 GCA_035710265.1 Gemmatimonadales bacterium
GAGTCGCTGGTGGAAGAGCGCCCCGAGCGTCTCTCCGGGCCGCCGCTCGTCTACCCCGACCTGCTGCGCCAGGCGCAGATCCAGGGTGTGGTGGTGGTCGAAGCCGTGATCGACACGACCGGCCGCGTGGAACCGAACTCCGTCAAGATCATTTCGAGCCCGCACTCCGGGTTCGATCAGTCCGCGAAGAACGTGGTGTTGAAGTCGCTGTACCGCCCCGCCCGCGTGAGCGGCCGGGCGGTCCGGGTACTGATCCGGCAGCCGATCAATTTCCAGCTGACGCGTCGCTAAGCTGACGCCCGTCCGTCCCCCGCACCGGCATTCAAGGAGCGCCGCATGAGTTACGCAGAACTCTGGTCGTCGATGGGGTTGTTCGCCAAGGGGATCGTGGTCGTGATGTTGATCATGTCCCTGTGGTACTGGTCGATCACCTTCCAGAAGTGGTGGCACCTCCGGAAGTCGCAGAAGGAGACGCGGAAATTCGCGCCCGAGTTCTCGCGCTATCTCCAGGAAGAGCAGCTCGACGGCGCGATCCAGGTGGCGGAGAAGAGCAAGAAGAGCCACGTGGCCCGCGTGCTGGGGGAGGCGCTCTCCGAGGTGAAGCCGCTGCTGCGCGACCGCGCCACCATCACCGCCGCCGACATCAACTCGGCCGAGCGGGCGGTGGAGCGTCAGATGCTGATCATCACCGCGGAGCTGAAGCGCGGCCTCGGCATTCTCGCGACGACGGGCGCCACGGCGCCGTTCGTCGGCCTGCTCGGCACCACGATGGGTATCGTGACCGCGTTCCAGGGCATGTCGGCGTCCGGCGGCTCCGGCTCGCTGGCCGCGATCACGGGCGGCGTCGCCGAAGCGCTCATCACGACGGCGTTCGGTCTGCTCGTCGCGATTCCGGCGGTGTGGCTCTACAACTACTTCAGCACGAAGATCGACTTCCTGACGGTCGAAATGACGTACACGTCGAAGGAGCTGATCGACTACCTCATCAAGAGCGTCGGCAGCGAGTTCGGCCGCTCGATCTTCACGAAGGAGTTCCAGACGCAGAAGACGTCGCAGACCAGCGGACCGATCAAGGGATAACGGATGGCGATTTCAGCCAACACTACCCGGGCCGTAGCGGCAGACATCAACGTCACGCCGATGATCGACGTGATGTTGGTGCTGCTCATCATCTTCATGATCGTGACGCCGGCGATCACCGCCGGCTTCCAGGCCACGCTGCCCCGGGCGAAGAACCCGGATTCGCGCGAGGAAGCGGAGGGAGAAATCCGGCTCGGGATCGATCGCGAGGGCAAGTTCTATCTCGACATCACGGGCGCGAGCGGCAAGTACACGGGTCCGCGCTACATCAGTGACGAGGATCTGCCTGGCCAGCTGACGAGCCTGTACGCGGTCCGAACCGTCGACAAAATCATGTATCTGAAGGCTGACGAAGGGATCGATTACGGGCGCGTGCAGGCGGCGCTCGAGATCGCCCGGAAAGCCGGCGTGCGTGTGGTCGCGGCGATCGCCGAGCAAGAGCGGACGACGACGCGCCCGGAACGGAACTAACATGGCAATGGGAAGCGGCGGGAGCGGCACGGGGCTCAGCGCGGATATCAACGTGACGCCGATGATCGATGTGCTGCTGGTGCTGCTGATCATCTTCATGATTACGCTGCCACTGTCCCGGCGGACGTTCGACGCACAGGTGCCGCCGGAACAGAAGCAGCAACCCCGCCAGCGCCAGCAATCGAGCGACCAGATCGTGCTCGAGCTGAAGGCGGACGGGTCGTACGCGATCAACACGCAGGTCGTGGCGCTCGAGCAGCTCGACGCGAAGTTCCACGAGCTGTACGACCAACGGCCGGCCAAGCTGTTGTTCATCAAGGCGGCGCCGAATCGGAAGTACGGGGAGATCATCCGCGCCATGGACGTCGCCAAGGGTGCCGGCGTGCAGGTGATCGGCTTCACGCCCGGGGAGCAGGCGCCAGCACGCTAGCGCGTTCGATGCGTACGGATTTGGTGGGGCGCGGGCTGAAACCGTGCCCCACTTTTCTTTCTAGTGTATCTATTCACCGTGCCGACTGATTCACGCCCCGTCTTCGACAGCTATGCGCTGCCGCTGTCGCAGCGCCGCGCCGGACCCGCGGCCGCGCTGTCGTTTCTCGCCCATGTGACGATCGCCATCCTCGTCCTGTGGCGCGGGGCGGCGCTGTTCGAATCGGGCGGCGGTGGGGGGACGGGGCCGCGTGGCGGCGGGGGCGGGGGCGGACGACCGGCGATCAGCTGGTTCACGCTGCCGTCCGCGTCCACGACCCAGGAGCATACTGTACCGCCCGCGCCGGCGGTGACGGTTCCAACGGCAGCGGTCCCGGCGCCAGAGCCGGTGAAGATCGATGTGCCCCCACCGACCGTCGCCATCGCCCCTCCCGCAGCGGTCGGCACGGGCGAGGGAACGAGCGGCGGACCCGGTCAGGGCCCGGGGAGCGGGGGCGGCATCGGGTCCGGGACCGGGACAGGTGTCGGGGTCGATACCGGATCTGGCTCGGGCGGCGGAAAGAGTGATATTTTCCCCGCCTCGCCGCGCTGGACGATTTTTCCGCCTCCCGGAGCGCCGCGCGAAGCCCGGGGGCGGCGTCACGAAGTTCGCTTCTGGGTTACGGCGGAAGGGCGTGTCACCCGCGTCGAGGTCACGCCACCCATCAAGGATCGCGGCTATGCCCGGGAGTTCACCGAACGAATGATGGGATACCTCTTCAATCCCGCGACGACGCGCGACGGCCGGCACGTGGATTTCATCGCGTCGGTGACGGTTATTCCCTGATTCGCCCTTCTCACCGAGAACTCAGGAACCAGCGTGCGGCAGCTCTTCAAGCGTAAGCCGATCGCGGAGCTCATCGTCGGTGAACTCGAGACGCCGCAGTCCCTCAAGCGCGTCCTGAGCGCCGGCGATCTGGTCATGCTGGCGATCGGCGCCGTCATCGGGGCGGGGATCTTCGGCGCGATCGGGACGGCGGCGGCAGGACAGACCGACGCGGCCGGCAACATGGTGCGCGCCGGCGCCGGCCCGGGGCTGGTGTTCTCGTTCCTGCTGCTCGGCGTGTGCTGCGCGCTCGCCGGGCTGTGCTATGCCGAGCTCGCGGCGATGATTCCCCAGGCGGGCAGCGCCTACGCCTATACCTACGCCACGCTGGGGGAGCTGGTCGCCTGGATGATCGGCTGGGACCTGATCCTCGAGTACGCCGTTGGCAACGTCGCCGTCGCGATTTCGTGGGCCGACTATCTCAAGTCTCTGCTCGGCGGATTCGGGGTGCACATGCCGGACTGGTTGACGACCGGCTATCGCACCGCACTGCTGAGTCCGAACCCCGACGTCCACGGCCTGCTCGAAACGGCGCCGCACGTCGCGGGCATTCCGATTCTCATCAACCTGCCCGCCTTCCTCATCGTCGGGCTGATTACGTGGCTGCTCCTGATGGGTGTGCGCGAGAGCGCCCGCGTGAACAACATCCTCGTCGTCATCAAGCTCGCGGTGCTGGCGCTGTTCATCATCGCCGGCTTGACACACATCAACACCGAGAACTACGCGCCGTTCACGCCGAACGGCTGGCGCGGGATCCATCAGGGCGCCGCGATCGTGTTCTTCGCCTACATCGGATTCGACGCGATCTCGACCGCCGCGGAAGAGACCAAGAACCCGCAACGCAATCTCCCGATCGGGATCCTCGGCGGCCTCGCGATCTGCACGCTGATCTATGTGATCGTCGGCGCGGTGCTGACGGGGATGGTCAATTACACGGAGCTCGCCGTGGCCGACCCCCTCGCCAGGGCGTTGGAAGTCGCAGGCTACCGCACCGTGGGGTGGATCGTTGCCCTCGGGGCGATCATCTCGATGTCGGCCGTCCTGCTCGTATTCCAGTACGGGCAGCCGCGCATCTTCTACGCGATGGCGCGCGACGGGCTCCTGCCGTCCTGGGCGGCGAAGATCTCACCGCGCCGGCGCGTGCCGCACATCACGACGATCGTCACCGGCGCGTTCGTGGCGATCTGGTCACTGATCGGCGACGCGAACGAGACCTACAATCTCACGAATATCGGGACGCTGTTCGCCTTTGCGCTCGTTTCGGCGGGGGTGTTGATGCTGCGCTTCATCGAGCCCGACCGCCCGCGCCCGTTCCGGGTGCCCGGGGTGATGATCGTCGCGCCGCTCTCGGTTATTCTGTGCGTCTACGTCATGCTCGGACTGCCGCTGGAGACCTGGGAGCGTTTTGGGATCTGGCTGATGATCGGCCTGGTGTTGTATTTCGCCTACGGCTTCAAGCATAGCCGCATCCGGCAGGGACCGAGCTAACTCTTTCCGAAGAATTCCGCGGCCATTCGGAGCGCGCCCACGGGTGCGTCCACGGTGCCGCTCAGCTCGGCAAAGTGCGCGCGCGGGACGTCGGCTGCCAGGCGCGCGCGCAGTGCGGTGAGCAGCGGCGAGCCGGGGCGGAGCAAGCCGCCCGCCGTCGCGATCCGGATGTCTTCCTCGTGGGCGAAATGCCGGCTCAGGGCGCGCACGAGCTGAGACAGCTCGGCGGCGCCTTCCTGGATGATGCGTTGCGCAACCGTTTCACCCTCACGCGCGGCGTTGACGACATGCGGCGCGAGCGCTGCCACCTGAGCCGGCGTGGCGGTCGAGGTCCAGCGGATCAGGTCATCGAAGGTCTGAAGCCCCAGCGCGACCAGCAGGCGCTCGAGCAGGGTGGACGATTCGCCCATGCCGTCCTGCGCCCGCGCGGCCGCCGAGAGGGCGCGCCGCCCCAGCCAGTATCCACCGCCTTCGTCTCCCAGCTGCCACCCGTGACCGCCCGCGCGAAACACCCGTCCGTCCGCAATTCGCGCATACGCAATCGATCCGGTCCCGGCATTCACCAGCACCCCCGGACCGCCTCCGAACGCCGCCGCCAGGGCGATCTCGACGTCGCCGCGCACGGCCACCTGATCCGCCGCGCCGGCTGCCTTGATCGCAGCGGCGAGCGCCTCCTGCTCGGGAACACGCCCGGCGCCGGCCGCTCCGACGAGCGCCGCGCCGGCGGGAAGCGAAACGCCCGCGAGGGTCGCGGCGCGCCGCGCGACGTCGAGAATGACGGCGGCGGATCGCTCGGCGCCGCCCGGCCGCATCGCCGAACCGGGCCCTTCAGCGCGACCGAGCACCCGCCCGCCGCGGTCGCCGACGACCACCGCAGTGTGCGAGCCGCCGCAATCGATGCCGAGGAGGACGGCCGGTCGGGCGGTCGGGCGGTCGGGCGGTGATGTCACGCCGTTTCCGCCCGGCCGCCCGACGGTCCGAGCGCCCGTCCCAACAGCGACGAAGTCATCCCCACGAGCACGGTGATGGCTGTCCCCAGCGGCACGAACCACGGCCACGCGAGCCCGGACAGCATGCGCACCGGGAATCCGAGCACGACCGGAATCATGAAGGCGACGCCGACGAGAATGCCGATCACCACATCCACCTGTCGCGTGCGTTGCCACAAGCCGCCCAACAGATAACTGCCGAGCAGTCCGCCGTAGGTGATGGAAGCAATCGACAGGGCCAGAACCACGACCGGCGTGTTCCGGTTCTTGAACAGCAGCGCCCCGCCGACCAGGATCGCCGCCCAGAGCAGCGTCATGCCGCGTCCCACCTTGAGCAGATGCTCGGCGTCTGTTCTCCCCGTCAACGGCGCATAGAAATCGTGGGTGCTGGCCGACGCGAGCGAGTTGAGCGAGGAGCTCACGGTGCTCATGGCCGCCGCCAGGATCGCCGCGACCACCAGGCCCGCAATGCCGGCGGGCAAGCGCTCGACCACGAACGTGGGATAGATCGCATCCGCGGCGAGATCGGGCCGGTCGGCCCCGGCCATCCACAGCGTGGTGCCGACGAACAAGAACAGCGCGAACTGGGTGATGATGAACACCCCCGAGCCGATCAGCGCGCGCTTGGAGTCCGGAAGGTCCCGCGACGCGAGCAGCCGCTGGACGATCAAGTGATCGGTGCCGTGCGAGGCCGCGGACAGCAGCGCGCCACCGATCAGGCCGCCCCAGAGGGTGTACGTGCTGGTAAACGAGAACGCCGGATCGATGACGGTGACCTTGCCGGCGTTCCAGGCGTCCGCGAGCGAGTGAACCGGATTGTTCAACGCCACGATGACCGTGGCAACCGCGCCGAGCAGGTAGAACACGAGCTGGATCACGTCGACCCACACGACCGCGCGCAGCCCCCCGACCCAGGTATAGAAGATCGTCACGATGCCGACGGCGAGAATACCGACCGGGATGCTCCAACTCGTGATGATCGCGAGCGGGATCGCGGTCGCGTAGACACGCACGCCATCGCCGAGGGCGCGAGTCACGAGAAATGCCGCGGAGGCAATCCGGCGTGTCGCCACGCCGAACCGACGTTCGAGGCGCTGGTAAGCCGTCTCCTGCGTGCCCTCGAAATAGCCGGGGAGCAGGAGCCAGGCGACGCCGATACGCCCGACGAGATAGCCGAACGAGAGCTGGAGAAACGTGAGATTCCCGCGCGACGCGATTCCCGG
>DASTDR010000573.1:0-3148 GCA_035710265.1 Gemmatimonadales bacterium
CCGTCGGGCGCTCGTCGTCGATGAGCTGATTCTCACGCAGCCACTCTTCATTGTAGACCTTGCTGAGATAGCGTTCGCCCGTGTCCGCCAGCACGCTGACGACCATGGCCGTAGGATCGTCCAGCCGGCGCGCGACCTCGAGAGCGGCGACGACGTTCACGCCGGTCGATCCGCCGACGAAGAGCCCTTCTTCCTTGGACAGCCGGCGCGCCATCTGCATGGCGTCCTTGTCGCTCACGATGATCCACTCGTCGATTACGTCCCAGTGCAGGGATGTCGGGATCTTGTCACCGCCAATACCTTCGACCTTATAGGGTTGCCCTTCGCTCTTGGTGTGCGTCTTGGCGTAGTCGGTATAGATCGAGCCGACCGGATCGCCTGCCACGACCCGCAGCTTGGGGTTCTTCTCTTTGAGGTATTTCCCCACGCCGCTGACGGTGCCGCCGGTTCCGGGCGCGCACACGAAGTGCGTCACCTTACCCGCCGTCTGCTCCCAGATTTCCGGGCCGGTGGTGTGATAGTGGACCTGCGGGTTGACCGGGTTGAAGTGCTGGTCGGCGAAGATCGCGTTCTCATGTGCTGCGGCGATCGCGCGGCCTTTCATGATGTAGTTGTCGGGATGGTCGGGCGGCACGGCGGTCGGGGTGATGATGACTTCGGCGCCGAGCGCGCGCAGCAGCCGGGCTTTTTCCTGGGACATCTTGTCGGGCATCGTGAAGATGCAGCGATAGCCTTTCACCGCCGCCGCGATCGCGAGTCCGACGCCGGTGTTTCCTGAGGTCGCTTCGACGATCAATCCGCCGGGCTTGAGTTTGCCCGCCCGCTCCGCCGCCTCGATCATCGCGAGCCCGATGCGGTCCTTCACCGATCCGCCCGGATTGAAGAACTCGGCCTTCACATAGACGGGCGTGCGAATGCCGCGCGTGACCTTGTTGAGACGAATCAGCGGCGTCCAGCCGATCGTCTCGAGCACGTTGTCGTACGGCTTAGTGTGTTGAGCCACTCGTGTCGGGCCGCGCCGTAGTGGTGTCCGCGGGTGGGGGGGCGGTGTCGGGACGTGCTTTCGTCGTGTCAGCGCGTGTGGTGTCGGTCCGCACGGGCGGGGGTGCCGGCGGGCGCGGTCTCGGCTGCGGCGGTGCCGGAGGAGGTGTCGGTGTCGTAGCTGGTGCTGGAGCCGGAGGCGGGGCCGCCGGCGGTATCGTTACCGTCCCCGTCCGTGTCGTGCCCACCTGGCGAAATTCGACCGGCTGCAGAAACGCCGTGGCCACCGGAACGCCGTGGCGCTTGGCGGGCGCGAATCGCAGCACTTTGGACCCTGTCAACGCCGCCGAGTCGAGTCCGGGATAACCGCTCGACTCCGCGACCCGCGTCGACTCGGGAAGCAGCTTCCCCGTCGAGTCGACGTACAAGCGCAGCATGACGTCGCCTTCGACCTTCTGCTCGTACAGCGCTGGCGGATATGCGATCGGCACCTCGGGATTGAGGGCGACCGGCGCTTCCGATTCAGGCGGCGGGGCCTGGCTCGGCGTGTCTGACTGCGGTGCCGAACCCCCGCACGCCCATGCGGCCGCCAGCACGACAGCAGTGAGCCATTTCATGCGGTTCCATCCAGACGGCGCTTTTTCCAGGCCGCGAGCCGGTTCAGCGCATCGAGCGGCGAGAGCGTGTTGACGTCCAGACCGTCGAGCTCGAGTAACAAGGGATCAGCAGGCGGTGCGAACAGCCCCAGCTGCGCTGCATCGAGCGGGGTGGGGGGACGCTGCCTCGCAACATGATGACCAGCTTCGAGCAGCTTCAGCACCTGCCATGCCCGCGTGACCACGGGATCCGGGAGCCCGGCAAGCCGGCCCACGTGAATGCCGTATGACCGGTCGGCGCCGCCTGGCTCCAGCTTGTGCAGGAACACGATCTCCTCGCCCACCTCGCGGACGGCGACGTTGAAATTGCGCGCATGCTCCAGCTCTTCGGTCAGCTGCGTGAGCTCGTGGTAGTGCGTGGCGAAGATCGTCTTGCAGCCGATGGTGTTGTGCAGGCATTCCGTGACCGCCCAGGCGATCGCGACGCCGTCGTAGGTCGAGGTGCCGCGTCCGATCTCGTCGAGCAGGACCAGACTCCTGGCCGTGGCGGCGTGCAGAATCGCGCTGGTCTCGCTCATCTCGACCATGAACGTCGATTGGCCGCGCACGAGGTTGTCCGACGCACCGACGCGGGTGAACAGCCGGTCGACCACGCCGATCCTGGCCCGGCGGCAGGGAACGAACGAGCCGATCTGGGCCAGCACCACGCACAACCCCACCTGCCGCAACAGCGTGGACTTCCCGGCCATGTTGGGGCCGGTGAGCAGAATGACGCGCCCCGCGTCGTCGAGCTGCACGTCGTTCGGGATGAACGTCTCGCGCGCCATCATGCGCTCGACCACCGGATGCCGGCTGCCCTCCAGCTCGAGTGCGAAGTCGGACGTGATCTCCGGGCGCGCATAGTGCTCGCGCTCGGCGACGTCGGCCAGCGCCGCCCAGACGTCGAGCTGCGCGAGCACCGCCGCGCTCGCCTGCACGCGGCCGATCTGCGCCCCGACGCGGCGCCGCAACTGATCCACGACTTCCGCTTCGCGAGCGGCGATCCGCTCCTCGGCACCGAGGACTTTGGCTTCGTATTCCTTCAGCTCGGGCGTTACGTAGCGCTCCGCACCGGTCAGCGTCTGGCGGCGCTCATAGTCGGTGGGAATGCGGTCCCGATGCGTGTGCGTGACTTCGATGTAGTAGCCGAAGACTTTGTTGAATCCGACCTTGAGCGATCCGATCCCGGTGCGGTCGCGCTCGCGCGCCTGCAGCGCGGCGATGTACTGCTTGCCGCCGTCGCGCGTGGCCTTGAGGTCGTCGAGCTCGGCGTCGTACCCCGGCTGGATCGCGTCACCCTCATCGAGCTGCGCCGGTGGGCGCTCCACGAGCGCGCGGCCCAATTCGGCTCCCAGATCGGCGAGCAGATCGAGCGTGACGGGCAGGGTGTGCGCGCCGGCGACGTCGGGCAGTCGCACGATCGAATCGCGCAGCGCGCCCAGCTCGCGCGGCGTGGCGCGGCCCAATGCGGCGCGCCCGGCCAGCCGCTCCAGGTCCCGCACGCCGTCCAGCGCCTCCCGCAACCGCAGCCG
>DASTDR010000574.1:0-23168 GCA_035710265.1 Gemmatimonadales bacterium
GTCCGTCGCGACGTACAGATACTCGCCGGCGAAGGCGATACCGGTGCCGGGCCCGGGCCCGAACGAGCGGATGAGATCGGCTTTGCCGTCTCCGGTGGTGTCGCGCAACAGCCGCACGCCGCCGGTAGCCCCCCGCGCGGCGACGATGAGGTCACCGTTCTCGAGGACGACGAGGTGGCGCGCCGAGCCGAGTGATTCGGCGACGATGAGCGCGCAGAACCCCGGTTGCAGTTTCAAACCGGCGTTGTCAGGCGCGCAGGCGGGTTTGCGGGCTTGGGCGGCGAGCGATGTCGCGGCCGCGAGCGCGGCAATCGATAGTACAAAAGTGCGTGTCATAGGCGTAAAAAATACGATACCTTTCCCCCTTCCCACTAGCCTGAGGCCGGTCTTGGATCGCAAGAAGTTTCTGTTTGTATCGCTCGATGGGCTCATCGCCGATATCGCGTGGCAAGTCGTCAAGGAAGGCCATGAAGTCAAGCTCTTCATCGAAAACAAAGAGGAGCGCGAAATCGGCGACGGGTTCGTCTCCAAGACGGACGACTGGGTGGCCGAAGTCCCGTGGGCCGACGTGATCGTATTCGACGACGTGTTGGGCCAGGGCGCCAAGGCGCATCAGCTGCGGCAGACGGGCAAGCTCGTCGTGGGCGGCTCTCCCTACACCGATCAGCTCGAGGATGACCGCGCGTTCGGCCAGCAAGAGCTCAAGAAAGCGGGCGTCCCGATCATCCCGCAGGAAAACTTCCACTCCTTCGACGATGCGATCGCGTTCGTCCGGGCCAACCCGCACCGCTACGTGATCAAGCCGAGCGGCGAGGCGCAGAATATCAAGCAGCTGCTGTTCGTGGGTGAAGACGAGGACGGCAAGGACGTGATCCAGGTACTCGAGGACTATCAGCGCGCCTGGGCGGACCGCGTCAAGGCATTTCAGCTGCAGCGCCGCATCGTCGGGGTGGAAGTGGCTGCCGGCGGGTTCTTTAACGGCAAGGAATTCGTGCTCCCGGTCAACATCAACTTCGAGCACAAGAAGCTGTATCCCGGCGACATCGGTCCATCCACGGGCGAGATGGGCACCACGATGTTCTGGAGCGAGCCGACGCGGATCTTCAACGCGACGCTCAAGAAGATGGAGCCCAAGCTGCGCGAAGAGCGCTACGTGGGCTACATCGACGTGAACTGCATGGTGAACTCGAACGGCATCTACCCGCTCGAGTTCACGTCACGCTTCGGCTATCCCACGATCAGCATTCAGCAGGAGGGGATGCTCACGCCGATCGGCGAGCTGTTCTATCGGCTCGCGGAGGGATCGATCACGCAGTTCAAGGCGCGCAGCGGCTTCCAGGTCGGCGTCCGGATCATGGTGCCGCCATTCCCGTACACCGATCCCGAGACCTTCGCCAAGACATCCAAAGACGCCGTCATCATCTTCAAGAAGCCAACGCGCGACGGCATTCACATCGAGGACGTCAAACAGGTCAACAACGAATGGGTCGTGACCGGCACGTCGGGCGTCGTGCTCATCGTCGTCGGCACCGGCACGACGATGAAAGCCGCGCAGAAGCAGGCCTACAACCGCGTCGAGAACATCATGATCCCCAACATGTACTACCGCAAAGACATCGGGGACCGCTGGTTCGAAGACTTCGACCGGCTGCACACGTGGGGGTATCTGAGACCATAAGAACGGCGGTCACTGTGCGACGGTCAGACCGCCTTGAGCTTCCATCTCCCGCGCCGGAACATCACGGCGCTCGCCACGGCTAGCGTCGAGAACGCGATGGTGACCGCCCAAGCCGATCCTTGCGGTCCCAGGTTGAAGTGGCGGGCCAGAACCAAAGCGATCGGAATCTCCCAGAGCCAGAAGCAGAAGAAGTTCAGCCACGTAGGCGTCCAGGTATCGCCTGCCCCGTTAAAGGCATTCGTCAGCACCATCGCATAGGCGTAGAACACATACCCATAACTGATGATCCGCAGGCACTCGGCCGCGATGCCGGCGACAACAAGATCCTTGGTGAACCGGTGAGCGATCTGGTCCGCGAATATGACAAACACGAGGCCTGCGAAGCCGAGGAAGATCAGGTTGTAGAACCCGGCCTTCCACACCGCCTGCTCTCCGCGCTCCGGCTTCCCCGCCCCTAACGATTGTCCGACCATGGTCGCCGCGGCGTTGGCGAGACCCCAGGAGGGCAACAGGGCGAAGATGATGATTCGGATCGCAATCGCAAATCCGGCGAGCGCATCGGTTCCAAATGACGCGTTGATAACAGTCACTCCAATCCAGCTCGCCGTGCTGATGAGAATCTGCAGCGTTCCGGTCCCACTCAGCCGTAACAGCGCCTTCATCACGACCGGTTTGAGCGCCAGGTGCACCCGTCGGATTACGACACGGCCGTCGCCACGCCGGAGGCGATAGAACTGATACAACACGCCCGTGCCTCGCCCGATCGTCGTCCCGACAGCCGCGCCGGTGACGCCCAGCTCCGGAAACGGTCCGACGCCGAACATCAGCAGAGGACAGAGGATGAGGTTGATGCCGTTCGCGAGCCACAGAGCGCGCATGGCGATGGCCGCGTCACCTGCGCCGCGGAACATTGCGTTGATGAGGAACAGGAGCAGAATGACCGCGTTCCCGCCGAGCATGACCCGCGTGTAGTTCTGGCCCGTCGCGATGACATCAGGTTCCGCGCCCAGAAGACTGAGCAGGTTTGGCGCCAGCGTGATGCCCACAATCGCGATGACGACCGCGGTGATCAGGCCGAGCGCGATACCTTGCACGGCGGCTTCCGCGGCGCCTTCGGGATTCTTCTCACCGATGCGTCGGGCCACCGTCGCCGTCACGCCGATCGACAGCCCCATCGCCACCGTGTAGATGATGGTAAGCATCGTTTCAGTGAGGGTGACGGTCGCCACGGCTGCAGGACTCAGGTGCCCGGCCCAGAAGATGTCGACGACGGCGAAGACCGACTCCATCGCCATTTCGAGAACCATCGGGACGGCCAGCAGAATGATTGCTCGGCCGATCGGGCCAGACGTGTAATCGTGGTGGGTGCCGCCGCGAATCGCTTCGCGGACGGTCTGCCAGAACCCCGGCGTGTCTACGTGCTCGGGGGTCTCGGGGGCGCCGCTGATGTTCAGGGCGTGTTCGTGAGCGTGGGGCGCTTGTCCGTCGGCGAGACCTTCAATCTGATCCACATTCCGGCGAGGCCGTGGCCTGGCACCGGGCAGAACAGCATGTAGGAACCCGGCTTGCTTGCCGTAAACCGGAACGTATCAGTCTCCCCGCTCGCGAGTCCCTCCATCAGCTTGATCGTCATCGCGCGCGGGAAACTGGGATCCACGGGACCGGCGGGCATCGGCTTTGTCGTATCCACGACCTCGGCCGAATGCGGCAGGTTGGGATCCTTGTTCACGAACTGGATCACGACGTTCCAGTTCTGCGGCACGGTCAACGTCAGCTTGCCGTCGTTGAAACCGTTGAAATTGAGGCCGCTGTTCAACTTCGTCTGGCCGGCAACGAGTTGAAACGTCGCCGTCTTGGTTGCGGAGTCGACCGTGAGCTGGCTGCTATCAACCCCGGCGGGGGCCGGGGCGGGGGCGGGGGCGGTCTGCCCCGCCAGGCGCGTCGCGAACACCAGCAAACCGGACGTGATGCACACCAATGCTGTTCTCATGATTGCAAAGTACCTATCGGCCGGCTCCGACCGTAAGTCCCAGGTAGGCGTTGCGACCGGGGGCCGGCTCGTAAAATCGGTCGCGCGCCGCGTTGATCACTACCGAGCTGACGTACAGATGATTGAAAGCATTGTTGATGCCGAGGAACGGTCCCAACCGGACTCGACCCGCATTCCCTTCCCACCCCAGCCGCACATTCGTTGTCCACCACGATGAGGTGCGCGTGGTCTGCACGTCGCTCACATAATAGCCCGACGAGTAGCTCTGCTGCACTTCCGCCCAAAGGCCGCGGAGTCCCGCGGGCTGCGCGCGCACGATCGTGTGAAACCAGTTCTCGGGAATGCCGCTCAGCTCCCGCCCGTCGAGGACGTGTGTGCCGAGCGAATCGGCAAAGGAATAGTCGCGGAACCGGTAGTTCGCATACGTCCAGATCACCTGGACGCTGACGCCCGCAAACAGCGCGAGATTGCCGCTGAGCTCCACACCGCGGTGCCGCGTGCTCCCGGCATTCCTATAATAGAAGCGCGGCGCCGCGATCTCATACGGCACGAGCGCGTCGCGCACATCCGCCTGGAACAGCGTGCCGCTGTAGCTGAATCGAGATCCCCCCCCCAGTGTCCCCCGCGCGCCGATCTCGTAATTCCAGGCGTGCTGCGGCTCCAGCCCCGTGTTGAAGCCCCCTGCTCCGGACGGCGAATTCGCAAGCTCCGTGGTCGTGGGTGTTTCGAAAGAAGACGCAACGTTTCCGTATACGGTCAGCGCGCCCGACGGACTCAGCGTCACGCCCACCGATCCAGAGAGCGCACTCATCAAGCGCTCCCCCGAGTCGTCGGGGTTCGTCGCTGTGATGAGGCGATCGCGCACCGCGAACTTGACCCAGTCGTACCGTAGGCCCGCCGTCAGCGTGACGGTCCGCGACAGCTCGAGCGCGCTCTGAACGAACGGCCCGACTTCGGTGACGTGCTCGAGCTGATCGAGCGTGCGCGTCGTGTCCGGTTTGGCCGAATCGCCAGGCGTGTTGAGATACGCGAAGTTCTTGCGGTCGTCCTGCTGGCGCTGGAAGTCGAAACCGAATGTGAGCCGATGCGGGCGCGTCCCGAGGGGCAACGGGTAGGTCATGCTGGCCCGGGCGCCGTAATCCACACGATCGAGATCGATGTAGGTCGTGGTGATCGGGTTCTTGAGGTCGCGGGTGAGGCCGTACACCGCGACGGTTGCTTCTCCACCATTCGCCGTCGTGCGGCGCAGCGCCGCGCCCGTCTGGAACTGCGTCACCGCCTTCCCGGCGTCGCGATTGCGATTCAATACGGGCACGGTGTCGCGATTCGTCATGAGCTCCGTGAGTGTGAGCGATCCCGGATTGTCGGCCTGCGGATTGTCCCCGAGCGCGGCGAGCACGGCGAGCGACCAGCCCGTCCCCAGCGGCACGTTCAGCCGCGCGTTGAAGACACGCAGGTCCGCGGCGCTGTGATCGCGTTCCCCGTCGTAGTCGAGGCGTGATACGCTGACCTGCGCGCTGCCGCCCAGAACGCGCATTGCGGTGATCGATTGCCACTTGGTCCAGGTGCGACTCGGGTTTTGGGAAAACCGGCCCGCCAGAAAGCGCGCGTCCTCCCGCACGCCGGCGACATCGTGGGGATTGGTCCAGGCGCTGATCACGCCGCCCGAGGCGTTGCCGTACAGCGCCGACGTCGACCCGCGCAACACCTCGATCCGATCGAGCTCGCCCAGCTCCAGGTTGGTGAGCTGTCCCTGCCCGTCGGGCAGCGTCTGGGGAATGCCGTCCAGCAGGATCTTGATGCCCCGCACCGCGAACGCCGAGCGGGCGCCGAAGCCGCGGATGGAAATCCGCTGGTCCTGGGAAAAGTTGTAGCGATTGGCGACGTAGACGCCGGGGACGCTGACCAGTGCTTCGTCGAGTCCCCACGTGGGGCGGGCGCGGCTGATCTCCCGGCGCTCGACGATGCCGATCGCATTGGCGATCTGGCCAAGCGACCGCTCCGCGCGCGTGACGGTCACGGTCGTCGGTTGGAGCGTGTAGGGTTTTGTGGTATCCGGCGTTTGCTGGGCGGACAGGATGTCCAGGGGAAGCCCGGCGCACAGGACCGCTGCGCGCAGCGGCCACCCCAGTCGACTCATGGACTTGAATCTAGATGCGCACCGCACCCGGTGGAGGAGGGTCCTCGGTCAGGCGTCGCAATCTGGGATGCGTCGCCCAGATGTACCACTCCATCACCGCGATGCCGATGATGTTGGCAATCGTGATCGATCCGCTCCGTGAGCCAGACGGACGAATGCCAAAACTGGGGACGCGCCGGACCAGACGGCATCCGGCGCGGACCCCCAATCCTGCGCTGACTAGTTCTGAATGCTGCTCGTCGCCGTCGTGGTCGTGCTGCCGCCGAGAGACTGCGCGACCTGCAGATGCGTGCGCAGCGTGGGCAGCGTGCCGGTGATGAACGTCCTCAGATCGGCATTCCGCACGTTGGCCTGATGCTGCTCGAGCATCTTGATGGCCTTGTCGTGCCCCTGGGCCATGAAATTGGCGAACTCGGCGTCGAACTGGGCGCCGCGCAGCGTGCTCAGCCGCTGCAGCTGCTGCTGCATCTGCTCGTGTTCTTTCATAGCGTCCTGATGGTGACCGTGCATGGCGCCGTCACCGTGCTGACCCATACGCCCGTGCGCGGTGTCGCCGGGCTGCTGATAGCGGCCCTGCGTCGTGTCGCCACCCTGCCGCATGGTCGTGTCACGGCCATACTGCCCACGGCCGCGATCCGGGCCCAACTTGCTGTCCTGCCCGGCTGAGTCGTGCTTGAGCGTGACGCCCATGCGCTGGGCGAGCGTCGTCAACCTCTGATTCGCCGCCTGGTGATCACGCACGAGCTGCTGCCCGTACGATTTCACCTTCGCGTTCGACGCATTCCGCTGGGCGAGCTGGCCGGCCTTGATTTCCATCTGGTTGATTCGATGGATCTTCATGACGAGCGCGTTGTCGCCCGGTAGGCTGTCGCTACGCCCCGTACTCTGGGGCGCATTGTAGCCGCGAATCGAGTCCCGCGGCGGCATCTGCGTTGAGGAAGTGTCCTGCGCCAGCAGCGTCGCCCCGGGGGCGAGCAGCAGCGCAGCCATGATGATATGCGACCGCATAGAGTCTCCTGTCTCCGGTGGTATGCGAGGCATACCCAGAACAGGCGGCTCCGGTGCCGGCTTAACCCCGTATCGGGTGCGGGCTGATTCTCACCGGCGGGTCGGGCTCACGCTCTGGTAGACCATCGTCACGAATTGATCCGGCTTGATGAAACCGTTCCCCAGGCGCGCGTCGAATTCCGCCGTGGGACGCGTGGCTAGCGTCTGAGCCAGCGAACGTCCCGCCGCCTTCTGTTGGCGCACGCGATCGCGGATCGTCTTCAGCATTTTGCCGTATTCGCGCACCGCCGCGCGATCGCTGATCGGCCCATGCCCCGGGATGATCTTCACAGAGTCATCGCCGAGGGTCAGCAGGACGTCCACCGCCGCAATCAGCCCGTCGACGCCGCCGCCGCTGTCGAGATCGATGAATGGGAAGCCGTAGGTCACGAAGATGTCGCCGGCATGTACCACATTCGCCTTGCGCCACACGATCAACGCATCGCCGTCGGTATGCGCTTTGGCCACGTGGAAGGCCTGCACGTCGTCACCGTTGACGTGGAATGTCACCGTATCGCTGAAGGTGATGACCGGCTGGGCGCCGCTCGGTGACGCGGGAACGGTTTGCTGGAAGAACTGGAGCACCTGCTCGGACGACATGCGGCGCCGCACGTTGTCCTGCGCCACGATCAGCGCTCCGGTCTTGCCCATTGCTTCGTTGCCGCCGGTGTGATCGCTGTGCCAGTGTGTGTTCACGATGAACCGCACGGGCTTGGTGGTGAGCTGCACGATGGCGGCGAGGATCTTGGGCGTGAGCGGGGCGTACTGATCGTCCACCACGAACACGGCGTCGTCCCCGATCGAGACGCCGATATTGCCGCCCGCGCCGGTGAGCATGTAGACGCCGTCGGCGACTTTCTGAGAGCGCACCTGGACGGTGTCGAAGTTCTGCTGCGCTTGAATGCCGGCGGACAGCATGAATAGTGCGGCGGCGGTGACGACCACACTCCGCATGAAGCCTCCCATTTGAACCGGACGCACTAGAATCGACCGGGGGCCCAGGGGCGTCAAGCAGGAGAGGGCGCTGCCGCTGGTCCCCCGATTCGCGAGCGATGATTCTTGGAGATGGTGAGCACTGCGATACGCACGGCGGGACCGTGATTTCAGTCGCCCTGATTGAAGACAATCGGCTGGGGCGGAAAGGGATTACCGCGCTCCTGAATCAGCTCCCCGACGTCGAGCCGCGCAGCACCTCGATGCGATCGACTTCGCCCAGCTCGATGTTCGTGAGCTGCCCCTGCCCGTCGGGGAGCGTTTGCGGAGTGCCGTCCACGAGGATCTTGATGCCCCGCACGGCGGGCTGTTCTTGACCGGAGCGCGCTACCAGCGGCCAGCACCACAGCGCGGCAGCCCACCCAGTCCACCGCATCAATGGTGACATGATGGGGGAGGAAAACCCATCGGTTCCGAGGCGTCCAGGGTACCCGCTAGTACCTCCTGCACCAAGGACGTAGTTTTTGGATGTGGTCAGAACAGCGACACGTCCCGCCTTGGGTCGACCCGTGCCCAAATCTCCGACGGGCATTCAGGGGTTGGACGAGATCACCGGCGGTGGGTTGCCGCGCGGACGGCCAACGCTCGTGTGCGGAGGCCCCGGCTGCGGCAAGACGATCCTCTCGATGGAGTTCTTGATCAACGGGGCGCGCCACTTCGACGAACCGGGCGTATTCCTGTCGTTCGAGGAATCCATCGAAGATCTGACGCTGAACTTCGCCTCGCTCGGGCTCGACCCGCGCCCACTCGCAGCCCGCAAGAAGCTCTCGCTGGACTACGTTCGGATCGAGCCCAATGAGATCCAGGAGACTGGCGTATACGATCTCGGCGGCCTGTTCATCCGGCTCGAGCACGCGATCGACTCCGTCCACGCGAAGCGGGTGGTCCTCGACACGATCGAAACGCTGTTCGCCGGACTGTCCGACACGCGCACGCTGCGTGCCGAGCTGCGCCGGCTCTTCAACTGGCTCAGGACCAAGGGCGTCACCGCCATCGTGACGGGGGAGCGCGGCGACACCGGGATGACGCGGCACGGTTTGGAAGAGTACATCACCGATTGCGTCATCCTGTTGGACCACCGTGTGGTAGACCAGAACGCGACACGGCGGCTACGGGTCGTGAAGTATCGCGGCTCCACGCACGGGGCCAATGAGTCGCCATTCTTCATCGACGAGTCGGGTCTCTCGGTGCTCCCGATCACGTCATTGGGATTGCAGCACCGCGTCTCTCCCGGCCGCCTCTCGACCGGCGTACCGGATCTCGACGACATGCTCGGCAAGAAAGGCTACTTCCGGGGCAGCAGCATCTTGGTTTCCGGCAGCGCGGGGACCGGGAAGACCAGCCTGGCAGGTTATTTCGCGGAGGCCGCGGGCCGGCGGCGCGAGTCCGCCTTGTACTTCGCGTTCGAGGAGTCGGCCGCCCAGATCGTGCGCAACCTGCGCTCGATCGGCCTGAATCTCGAGCCTTGGCTCCGCAAGGGATTGCTCCAGGTGCACGCGGCACGCACCACCACCGCCGGGCTGGAAGGGCACCTCAGCGCGATGCACCGATTGATCGAGGAAAAGAAACCACGGGTCGTCGTCGTGGACCCGATCAGCAACTTGATCTCCGTGGGGACATCGCTCGAGGTGAAGGCGATGCTCGCACGCTTGATCGATTTCATGAAAGTGAAAGAGATGACCGCGCTGTTTACCTCGCTGACCATCGAAGACGCGCATCCCGAGGGAAGCGACATCGGCATTTCTTCATTCATGGACACGTGGCTGCTGCTCCGGAACCTCGAAATGAACGGGGAGCGGATCCGGACGCTCGATGTCGTGAAATCGCGGGGCATGCCCCACTCGAATCAGGTGCGCGAGTTTGTCCTCACGAGCGAGGGCATGAAGCTGCTCGAGGTGATGCGGCATGAGGGACAGGTGCTGACTGGATCCCAGCGGGCGGCACACGTGCGCGTGGGGTCGGTCGCGCCACGGCGTTCCCGCAAAACCGCACGGCGCGCGTGACACCGAAATCAAAACGCACGGCCAAACCGGGCAAGACGAAGGCGCGCCCCGAGTTCTTCGATCTCCGCCTGTACGTGGCCGGTCAGACCGCACGCTCCCTCGCCGCGCTGGCGAACCTCCAGCGCATTTGCGACGAGCACTTGAAGGGACGTTACCGCCTCAAGGTCATCGATCTCCTGGAGCGCCCGCAGCTCGCGCGCGGCGATAAGATCTTCGCGCTCCCTACCCTCGTCCGCAAACTTCCTGAGCCGATCCGGAGGCTCGTCGGCGATCTCTCCGACACCGAGCGCGCGTTGGTCGGGCTGGACCTCCGCCCCCGACCAACTAGCAAGTCATGAGGCGAAAGCGCGCCTCGGGCAAGCGCCGCACGCCCACCCCGGGGGTCCTGGCCCGCCTGCACGAGGCCGAAGCGACGCTGGAGGCCATTCGCACCGGAACGGTTGACGCGGTCGTCGTGTCGGGTCCGGGCGGCGAGAAGACGCGCGCCTTCGAGGGCGCGACGCATCCGTACCACGTCCTGCTGAATGCCATGAACGATGGCGCCGCACTCTTGACCGAGGATGGGACAGTTCTATTCGGTAACCGTCGCCTCGCGGAAATCGCGCACGCACCCCTCGAGCGCTTGCGTGGCTCCCGGTTCCCGGAATTCGTCGCGCCGGCGGAACGTCCCAACCTCGAGGCATTCGTACGGCAAGGGCAACCTCGGGGTCGCGAGTTCACCATCACGGGAGCAGACGGATCGGTGACGCCTGTGTGGATCGCGCTGTCCCTGGTGCCGCTCGACGGCGGAAACGGTCACACGGTTCGGATGGCCATCATTACGGACCTGACCGATCGGAAGCGAGCCGAGTCCACACGGCTGGGGTTGCTGAAGCGGTTGCTGTCCGCCGAGGATCAAGAGCGGCGCCGCATCGCGCGCGAGTTGCACGACGAGACCGGGCAGTCGCTCACGACCCTGTTGGTGGGCCTCCGTGCCATCGGGGACAAGACGCGGCTCGCGGAGGTCCGCTCAATGGCGCAGCGGCTGCGAGAAGTGGCGTCGCACACGGTGGACGATGTCGGGCGGTTGGCCCGCGGACTGCATCCCGCCGTCCTGGACGACAAGGGGCTCGTCGCCGCCATGCGGCGGCACGCGAGCGACTTTGCCAAGGCGTTTGGTGTGGTCGTCGACCTTCGCGTGCAGGCCCGTGTCGCGCGCCGGCTGTCGCCACTCGTGCAGTCCACCGCGTATCGAATCCTGCAGGAGGCGCTGACCAACGTGGCTCGGCACGCGCGAGCACACAGGGTTGGTGTCGTTCTGACACACAAGGACGCGATGCTCGAGCTCGTGATCCACGATGACGGCGTCGGATTTGATCCGGCAGCCGCCTTGAATGAAGCGTCGGGACTCGGCCTGCACGGGATGCAGGAGCGCGTCGCCCTGTTGGGTGGGTCGGTGCAGATAGCGTCGCGCGCGGGACATGGGACGACGATCCTCGCGCGCATTCCCACTGGTAGGATTTCCTCCCGTGGCGCCGATTAGACTCCTGATCGCCGACGATCACACCGTCCTGCGGGCTGGACTCCGCATGCTGCTCGAAGTCCAGCCCGACCTAGCAGTTGCGGGGGAAGCGGCCGACGGCGTGGAGGTTGTGCGGAAAGCGCGCGAGTTGCAGCCCGACGTGGTCTTGATGGACCTCTCGATGCCCGGCCCACGCAGCGGTGAAGTGATCCGCCAGGTCCTGCGAGCTTCCCCGAAGACACGCGTGCTGATCCTCACGATGCATGATGATGCCTCGTATCTGGCCTCCGCGCTGGCGGCTGGGGCGGCCGGGTATGTAGTCAAGAAGGTCGCCGATTCGGAATTGCTGACCGCGCTCCGGGCCGTCCACGCGGGGCGTACGTTTGTCGATCTCACGCAGTCGCTGGACACGCCGTCGAAGGCAGTCCCGGACGGCACCCGCGCCAAGGCGGAGCGTCCGAAGGATTTGAGCCGGCGAGAGCGCGAGGTGCTCCGGCTGCTGGCGCAGGGGCACTCGAATCAGCAGATCGCGACGCAAATCCGCGTGAGCGTGAAAACCGTCGAGACGTACCGGACGCGGCTGAGAGAAAAGCTCGGTCTGAAGGGCCGCGCGGAGTTCTATCGCTTTGCCGTGGAGTCGGGAATCCTCGGTCTCGATTCGTAGGCCCCCTCGAACGGAGTATTTCACCGGTCCGAGGCTCGCCGTTGTAGTGGTTTTCCCCGACAAACCGATCTTCGCGGGGGATAACCCTTCTGCCCCTTGCAGGCGGGCGTCGATATCCTCGTGTCGGGGGAATATCTGACATCGACCTGGTCTGGGCCCGACACCATTAAGCCATCAGGGATTGAGGAAGCAGTGATCTCAGTCGCACTGATCGAAGACAATCGTTTGGTACGCGAAGGGATTACCGCACTCCTGAATCAGCTCCCCGACCTCGATGTGGTCGCTGGTGCCTCGGGCGCCGACACCGCGTTGCTGCAAAAAGCAAAGCCGAATGTGGTTCTCCTCGATCTCGGCTTGGGACACGGCGACAGCATCCGCGTTGCCGAGGAGATCAAACGAGACCTCCCCGAGGCGAAGATCATCCTGATGGACCTCCTGCCGGTGCACGAGGACATTGTGGAGTTCGTCAACGTGGGCGTGTCCGGCTTCATCATGAAGGATGCCACGCTCGACGATCTGGTGAACACCATCCGCTCGGTCGCGCGCGGAGTCCACGTCCTGCCCCCGCAGATGACGAGCACGCTCTTCTCCCAGATCGCGAAAGACGCGGTCGTCCGCGGCCGGACGGACGCACTCGATGCCGTACGTCTCACGCCGCGCGAGCGGGAAGTGATTGACCTTATCGCCGAAGGACTGAGCAACAAGGAAATCGCCACTCGGCTCGACATCGCGACCGACACGGTCAAGAGTCATGTCCGCAACGTCATGGAAAAACTGATGCTGCACACGCGCCTGCAGATCGCCGCGTACGCGCACCGGGAGGGGAAGGCTTAACTCTCGACCTCTCCGAGCTATCATTAGTCTGTGCGATACCCCTGTGACGCCCGCTCCGTTACGCTCCGTCATGACCACGAACAACGACGGTCCCGTGCCCAAGTCCATATGGGCGTATGCGTATCAGTTGTCGCCGCCACAGCCCGCGGAGCGACTGCGGTCGATCCAACCGCTCCTCGATCACGAGCAGATCGATGCGCGGCGCAGTGGCCGGACCTGGACAGGCAGAGTGGTCCCTGAAGAACGGATCACACATATCCTGGTCGTGAGCGACAGCCCTGAGCAGGATCACGAGGGCAACCGCAAGCTCGAATCGGAATTGAAAGAGCTGAACGCGAAATTCTCGATCAGCCCGGCGTTGCCTCTGGCCTAGTTCTTTCGATGCTTGTTGTGCCCTCGTTGTGCGATACCCCCCGAGTGTACGTCCCGCTAGACCTCACAGCAGACTCTTTCTCTGTCCAACTGCTTGGAGGCGTGTGATGAACATCATGTTGACGAACCGACCGTTGCGGCTCGCTGTGGCCGTGGCGTTTACTGGAATACTCTCCGGAGCCTGTGCACACTCGTCGCCCCAGGTGGCTGCGGTTCCCGTGGTCGCGCCCGATTCCGTCAGTGCGGCGGAGACGGCACGTCTCCGCGCGGTCGAGGCCAGCTACGAGGGCCTCCGCGACTCGCTCGCGGTCCCGAAGCCCGTGCCGCCGGCGTCGTCCGCCGAAGCACTCGCGACGATGGAGCAGAAGATCTACTTCGAGAACAACCGTTCAGACCTCAGCGACTCGGCGCAAACAATCCTGAACGACAAGATCACGATCTTTGGCGCCAATCCGGCGATGCGCATCGTCATCGTGGGATACGCGAGTCAGCCTGGCACCGCCAAATACAACATGGCGCTCGGCTTGAAGCGCGCCGAAGCGGCGAAGGCGTATCTCGTTTTGCACGGCATCGATCCGGTTCGGATCGAGATCGCCACGCGGGGCGAGGGCGAGTTGGCCGTCGAGGGACGCACAGAAGTCGCGAACGCGGCGAATCGGCGCGGCCAGTTCCGGCTCCTGATCGCCGATCCGTATCTCGTGGACGTCGCACCGAAGCCCTAAGCGAGCATCCCGCCGGGCGCTGGACCGCGCCCGGCGCGGGGCCTAACACCAGACGGACGCCCGACTTCGGGGGCTACCCCAAACGGGCCACAGCGAACGTGTTATAGCTGGGAGAGGGCGTTTTCGATAGGCTCCCTGTGCCCTCCCATTACTACGCTACCGAAGGCGACGCTCGTCATCGGGGTCTAGCGGCATTTGCGCCGCGGGCCGAGGGCAGCGAGGAGAGACTACGCTGAAGATGGTCGGCAATCACCCAGCCTCACTAAAGAGACGTCGCAAAGACAAAGACGCGTCGCAGCCGATTGCGTCTTCTCGCGATCTGGCCGCGCCCTCATTCCCCATCGTCGGTATCGGGGCGTCGGCCGGCGGCCTGGACGCGTTTAGCCAGCTCCTGGGCCCAATCCCGCCCGAGCTCAGGATGGCGTTTGTCCTGATTCAGCACCTGGATCCCACACATCCGAGCCGACTCGTCGAAGCGCTCGCACGAAAAACCCGCATGCCGGTTCACGAGATCCAGGACGGCATGCCGATCGAGCCGGGGCACGTGTACGTGATGCCGCCCAACGTCGAAGTCTCGTTGCGCCAGGGCGCGTTCGCCTTGCAGCCGCGGCCCCATCGCCCGGGCAGGCTCTCCCTCCCCATCGACGCCTTCTTTGGCGCGCTGGCGGCTGAGCGACAGTCACAGGCGATCGGGGTCGTGCTGTCGGGTACCGCGAGCGATGGCACCGAGGGGCTGCGAGCGATCAAGGCGGAAGGCGGCGTGACGATGGTGCAGGATCCCCGGACCGCCAGGTTCAGCGGTATGCCGGAAAGTGCGCTGGCGTCCGGCGCGGTCGACCTCTCGCTGCCGATCCCGAAGCTCGCCGATGAGCTGATCCGGCTCGCCCAGCATCCGTATATGGCGCCCTCCAGCCCTGAAGCCACGTGGCCGGCCCAGGCCGAAAACGAGGAGGCTGTGCAGGCAATCGTGGGATCACTCCGCGAGGCCGTGGGCGTGGATTTCGGCGAATACAAGCGCAGCACGCTCGAGCGACGCATCGCCCGCCGCATGGCCGTACGCAAAGCCGATACCCTCCACGATTACGCGCTCCTGCTCCAAGGGAACAGCAGCGAAGCGCAAGCCCTGTTCGACGATCTGCTGATCCACGTGACCTCGTTCTTCCGGGATCCGGAAGTCTTTGCCGCGCTCAAGACACAGGTCTTTCCGGACATCGTGAAGCATAAGCCCCCGCAGGATCCGATTCGCGCCTGGGTCGCAGGGTGCTCGACAGGGGAAGAGGTCTATTCCCTGGCGATCGCGCTGCGTGAATTCCTGGATGAGACGCACGCGAAATGTCCGATTCAGATTTTCGGCACCGATCTGAGTGAGATGGCCGTGCACAAGGTCCGGACCGGCATCTACCCGGAAAGCGCCGTGACCACCCTGGGCGCCGATCGCGTGCAACGATTCTTCACCAAGGTCGACGGCGGTTACCGCGTCGGCAAAGCGATCCGCGATATCTGCGTTTTCGTGCGGCACGATCTGGCCCGCGATCCCCCGTTCGCCAAGCTGGACCTCATCAGCTGCCGGAATGTGCTGATCTACTTCACCCCGTCGCTCCAGCAGCGGTCGCTCGAGATGTTCCACTATTGCCTGAACACCCCCGGGTTCTTGGTGCTGGGGCAAGCGGAAGGGATTCCCGGCCGCCAGGAGCTCTTCTCGGCACTCGATGAAACCAACAAGGTGTTCGCGCGCACGGCGGTTCCGCGCAGACTGCGGCCGGTCGGCGCGAAACGGGAGTCCGGCAAGAGCGTCGCGGCGTGGATCGCCGCCAGGTCCGGGGAATCCGCGCCCACGACGGCCGGTCTGAGCCGGCAGGTGGATACGCTGCTGCTGGGACTCTACGCACCGGCCGGCGTAATCATCAATGAACGGATGGAGGTCTTGGAGTTCCGCGGCCGTACGGCACCGTACCTCGAGGCTCCGCCCGGACAGCCACAGATCAACCTGTTGAAGATGGTGCGCGGCAGTCTGCTGTCCGAGCTCCGCGCTGCGCTGGGGGCCGCCAAACACGCCGGCAAGCCCACCCGCAGGGAACGGGTACGGCTCGAGGTGCATGGGGTCAGCACGCGCTGCAACATCGTCGTCATCCCCATGGCGGGAACCGCGGAAGGGAAAGACCGCCTGTTCGCGATCCTATTCGAGCCCGCGCTCCCCGATCCTCCCGCGGTCGAGCGGAAGGGCGCGCGCGCCGGCGTCACGCGTCGCAAGACCGAAGCGCGCGGCGCGGCGTTGCAGCACGAGCTCACGGCCACGAAGGAATACCTCCAGTCGCTCATCGCCGAGCACCAGCTGGCGAACGACGCCCTCGCCGTGACCAACGCCGAGCTCGTGTCGAGCAACGAGGAGCTCCTGAGCATGAACGAGGAGCTCGAAACGGCAAAGGAGGAGCTGCAATCCACAAACGAAGAGCTGAGCACCCTGAACGACGAGATGCAGAATCGCAATCATGAATTGAGCCAGCTCAACAACGACATCATCAATCTCGTGAATGGGGTGGAGATCGCCATCGTCATCGTCGACGGACAGCTGCGCGTTCGCCGCTTCACGCCCCAGGCGAGCACGACGCTGAACCTCCTCGCCAGCGACATCGGGCGCCCGATTTCCGATATCCGGCCGAACGTCCGTGTGGCCAACCTCGATCAGCTGATCAAGGACGTCATGCAGACCGACGAGCCAACAAACCTGGAAGTCCAGGACGAAGCGGGATCCTGGTACCGGATGCAAATCCGGCCATACAGGACCGTGGACAACAAGATCGACGGGGCGTTCATCACGCTGGTCGATGTCGACACGCTCAAGCGGGCGCAACAGGACGCCGAGTGGGGGCGCGCGTACTCCGCCGGCATCGTCGAAGCCGTTCAGGTGCCGCTGATCGTGCTCGACGAGAAGCTGGTCGTGCGATCCGCCAATGAGGCGTTTTATGAGACCTTCCGCATGACGCCTGCGGAGACCGAGCGCTCGAGTCTGTTTGACTTGGGAAAGGGCTTGTGGAACGCCGCGGACCTGCGCAGCAGTCTGGGCACCATGCCGGTGGGCAGCACACGATTTCAGAACGTCAAAGTCGAGGTGGACGTCCCGCAGCTGGGCCGGCGGACGATGTCGCTGTCCGCGCGTCCCGTGCGATCGGGCCCCGCGATGGGCCCGCTGCTCGTCCTCGCGATCGAAGACATCACCGTTCGCGAGCGGGCGGAGCGCGAGCGGGAGAAGCTGCTCCACCAGGCGCAAACGGCAAAAGCCGAGGCCGAGCAGGCTACGCGGGCGAAGGATCGCTTTCTCGCTGTGCTTTCACACGAGCTGCGCACCCCCTTGGCGGCGTTGCTCTTGCAGGTGGAGCTGCTCCGCCGGCGGACTACGAGTGGGATCGACATTGAACGGAGTATCAACGCCATCGAGCGATCGGCGCGCATCCAGGCACGCCTGACCGACGACTTGCTCGACGTCTCACGAATCGTCGCGGGGAAACTCGACCTCACGCTCGAGCGAGTCGATCTCGTTGCCGTGGTCCGCGAAGCCATTGAAATGGTGCGCGCGATGGCCGAAGCCAAATCTATCGCGCTCGAGGCCACGCTTGGGGACTCGGTGGGGTCGGTGCTCGGAGATCCAACCCGGATCCGCCAGATCGCGTGGAATCTGCTCACGAATGCCATCAAAGCCACGCCCGCGGGTGGACGGATCACGGTCGCCTTAGACCGTGCCGACGGACAGGCGCGCATCGAAGTGGCCGACACGGGCATCGGGATCACCGCGGCGTTCTTGCCGCACATCTTCGACGTCTTCAGCCAAGGCCAGCCGGAGCAACCCGGCGGACTTGGCCTGGGGCTGGCCATCGTCCGACATGTGGTCGAGCAGCATCACGGAACGGTCCGGGCGTCCAGCCCCGGTGAAGGCAAGGGAGCGACGTTTATCGTGACGCTCCCGCTATTCCTGGGCGACGCCGTCCGCGGCGGCGTGCTCGGCCTGGAACGGGTGCGCACCAGTACGGAATCGCGCGACGCCGCCGCGCCGCTCGATCTCACAGGATTCCGGGTGCTCGTAGTCGATGACGATCAGGATACGCGCGAGCCGCTCGTCGAGATGCTGACAAGTACGGGCGCGGACGTACGCGCCGCGCCGTCCGCTGCCGAGGCGATGCGGGTATTTGAAGAATTCCGGCCGCAGCTCGTCCTGTCCGACATCGGCATGCCGGAGGAGGACGGGCTGAGTCTCATGCGCCGCATCCGCGCGCTGGATCACGCTCACGGCGGGGATGCGCGCGCGCTGGCCCTCACCGCCAAGGCCTCCGTCAAGGACCGCGAAGAGGCCCTCGCCGCGGGCTTCAATATGCATATCGCCAAACCGATCGGGTTCGATGAACTGACGGAGGCGCTCCACGCACTGGTGCAACGACGTCGCGTCATCGAACGACGCGTGAAACGGAGCATGCCATGAACACCAAGCGCTCATCGGGTGGCTACAGCACCGACCATTCCGCCAAGACGATCCTCATCGTCGATGACGATCAAGAGTTTCGGGAGGCATTGGTCGATATCGTGCGCGACGAAGGTTTCGAAGTCGAGACCGCCGCCAGCGGCATGCAGGCCCTGGACAAGCTGCGCTGGGGGCTGCGGCCGTGCGTGGTACTCCTCGATCTGCAGATGGCGGTGATGACGGGATGGGACTTTCGGGCCGAGCAGGCGCGGGATGCGACCCTCGCGAAGATTCCCGTGATTGCGATGACGGCTGGCTACTGGAAGACGCGGGACTTGGGTGACTACGCCGCCCGCATCACCAAACCCATCGCCGTGCAGGAGCTCCGGACGACGCTCGCGCAGTACGCCTGATTGCGCCCGGGCATAAGCGTCCCGAGAAGACGATCCAGTACGCCCCCCTGCTGCTCGCCCTGGTGCCGCTCGCGACCGCGGCACGTCCGGCCCGCGCCCAGTGTGACGACAGGATCGTCTCGGCAATCACCATCGTCCCGCGCGATCCATCATTCCTGCGGTTTCCGCGGGTGCTGCGCCCGCTCGCGCGCGGCGTCGGATTGCACCACACCACCACGAAACCCGACGTGATCAGGGGCTTCCTGCTGCTCCACCCCGGGCGGCCATGCACCGAGCGGCTGCGCGCCGAATCGGAGCGAATCCTGCGGTTCCAGCCGTTCCTCGCCGACGCGGACGTCCGCGCCGTTCCCGACGGGGCCGGTGGCGTGCGCATCGAAGTCGAAACCATCGACGAAATCCCCACCGTGTTTGCCATGCGCTTTCAGGGCGGAGAACCCGCGGCACTCCGCATCGGAAACGGCAACGTCGGCGGCCGCGGCGTCCTGCTGGCGCTGCGTGGCGAGCGCGGGTTTACGTATCGCAACGGCGTGGGTGTGCAGCTGGTCACGTATCAGGCGTTCGGCGGGCCGTACACATTCGCCGTAGTCGCCAATCGTACCCCCCTGGGCAGCACGGTGAGTGTCGATTTGGGACACCCCTTCATCACCGACCTGCAGCCAACCGCCTGGCATGTCGGCTTTCGCGAAGTGCGTGGGCTTACCGCATTCGTGCGACCCGAGGGCACTGCCATCGCGCTCGGTGCCCTTCGGCGCTTCGCGGACGTGGGAGCGGTCCTGCGCGTCGGCGTCCGGGGGCACAGCGCGTTCATCGGCGGCCTCATCACCGACGAACGGGTCACGCCGGCGTCGCAGGCCGTGATCGTCTCCGATTCCGGATTGGTCGCGGACACCAGCATGCAGCTCGCTGGTCCCTTCGCGTCCGTCAACAACACACGCCTCAACGCCGTTGTCGGCGTGAGCTCCATCGTCTTCCTGCCGGTGCGGGGATTCGACGCGCTCCTGGGAACGCAGGATGTGGCCAAGGGCGTCCAGCTCAGCGCCATCATCGGGCACGGCGTCTCATGGTTCGGAGCCGGCGATCATGACTTATTCCTCGCCGGCGACGCCTACGCCGGCGTGGGGTCCGCCATGTCATTCGCCGCGCTACGTGTCGAAGGAGAGTGGCGTCAGGATCGGCAATCCGGCCGGTGGGAGTCCGTCGTCGGCAGCGGCCGGCTGGCTTGGTACTTCAAGCCTGTTCCGGCCGCGATCGTCATCGGCAGCGCGGAGTTCTCGGGGGGGTGGCGGTGGCAGAGCCGGTTTCCGTTTCAGCTCAGGCTCGGCGACCGTGAGGGAGGAGTGCGGGGCTACAGCGGTTCGCGCCTCGCCGGGGCGGTGCGGAACGTTGGCCGCCTCGAGGTGCGGCGGTCCATCGGTCGAGTCACCAGACATGTCGCGCTGGGGCTGGCGACCTTTGTGGACGCCGGGAGGGTTTGGGCCGGTGACGCCCCCTTCGGCGTAGACAGCAGAACTCACGTTGGTGTCGGCGCGGGACTGCTGGCTGCCATCCCCCCGCGGTCCCGCCAGCTCTGGCGGCTGGTGTTTGCCGTTCCGGTGAGCCCCGATCCGCACGCGCGGTGGGAGCTCCGCTTCACGGTGTCCCGCGCGCGAGGATTCTGGCGGGAGCCGGGCGATGTGGCGCGGGCGCGCGCTGGCGCCTCGCCGGCGACGATCTTTACCTGGCCGTGAGTCGCGGCGCGCGACGAAGCCCGACCTGCGATCATCGCAAGCCGGGCTGTTCGTCACTCCTGCCGTGTATCCCTACGACGTCGACTACGGATGCGTGATCGCCGTGGCGTTGAGCGTCACTGCCGTCTGCGCCAGGGCCCGGCCCGTGAACGTCGCGCCGGTGTTGAACGAAATCAGCGTCTTCGAGAGGATGATTCCCTTGAAGTTTGCCGTCGTCCCAAGCGTCGCCTGGCCAGCCACCTGCCAGAAAATGTTCTTGGCAAGCGCGCCGCCACTCAACGTCACGATGGATCCGTTGCCCACGATGAGGTCCTGTGCGATCTGGAAGATCCAGACATCGTTCGCGCCACCCGTGAGGGTGACCGTATGGGGTAGAGAAACGCCCGTCCCCCACTTGTAGAGCCCGGGGACCAGCGTCAGCCCATCGATATTGCCGGCGCCCAGCTCGGTGAAGTCAGGCAACGTGCGGCCGGCAGCGTCGGAGTAGGCGGTCTGCATGTCGAGCACGGCCGTCGTGAGGTTCGCGGGAGTCGGCACCGCGTAGTCCGCGGCCCACACTTTACCGGTCACCAACAGCGACGTCGAGAATGTGGTCGGCGGCGCGGAGAGCGCAAAGCCGGTGATCCCCGTTGCGGCAATGGGGCTCACGCCAATGTCTCCCACAATCGCGGTGACGCCGGTGGTCGAAATGCCCGACTTGGTCAGAATGACGTAACTGCCCGCCGTGCCGAGGTTCACGGCCGAGGGACCCGTTGCTCCCGTGGCGACCGTGGTAAAGTGCCACGTCTTCGCGGTGGCCAAGTGGCCGCCTGCGAGATCCGCTGCAGCGGTTGAAATCGTGACGGTGAACACCGTGTTCGCGGCGAGCGTGCTGGTCGGAACGAACTTCACCGTATTACCGGTATAGGTCACCGTACCATCCACCGCCGTCGCGCCGTTCATGACCACGAACGTCGTGGCGTTCAGCGTCGTCGCATTCATCGCCTCGCTGAATGTCGCGGTGATGGACGGGTTGCGCGGCACGTCCATCGCGGCGTTCGCGGGGCTGGTCGTCATGACCGACGGCGCGGGGTTGGGGTTGCTGCTGGTTTCAGTTTTGCATCCTGCCGTAAGCAACGCGGCAGACGCGAGGAGCATCGTGAAACGTGACATCTGGTATCGCTGCGTCATATCGTGCCCTTCTGAAGAGGTCGCGGTCGTCGAGGAGGGGGGGGACATCCACCAGGGTCGGTTAACTAGCACAGTCAAGTAAGAACAATAGATACCCACATGTACTTAACTATTCAAGTACATTATAGTGGTAGAAGCGTCTGATGCAACGACGTTACCTGGGGGTGGTCCAAGGGGATGAGTAAGTCAGGATTCGTCCCAGCGGTCCGTCCCGAGGCGCCACGCGCCGTCCAGCTCCGACCACGTGAGACGCGAGACGTCTGCCGTAAGCACCGCCGGCGAGGAGAGATTGAGAGCGACAAATGACAGTCGTGGACCGTCGCGTTGGATCGAGTAAATCCGCCAACGCGCTTCGTCATTGGTGATCACCACGTCGCCCACCCTTGCGTCCACACCGCCTCCCCTCCGCGAAGCCAATCGCGCTCCGACTTCACCATCGCCCGGAGAGGGGGTCGTTCGATTACGACGGAATTTTGCAACGGCAAGGAATTAGCGCTACCCGGGGGAGTGGGTGATTACGGACCCTGACTGACGACTCCGGGTAGAGTAGTGACGCTTGGCCTCCCACAGACCTCGCCGACTCATTCACACATATCGAGCCGAGATCGACCGTCGCTGACCCAGCGACGGAAACAACGGAGGGTGCGAATGGCCGGCGTGGCAAAGGAACGAATCAGAGAGTGGATGAGCAGGCGATTCCCCCCCAAAGCGAAATACGTCAGCGTGTTCGAATGCGCCGACGTGACGCAACTCCTGGGTGAGGGCGAACCCACCCATCAGCTGGTCGCGCGCGAAGGGTTGCTGTTCGGATCTCGGGACCACGCGGCTCCTGCCCCTCGCAAGGAGCTGGTGATCCTGACCAGTGTGCTGGCGAATTACTCGGTCGAACGAATCGTCTCGACCCTGGAAAAGGACACTGCACCCAACCTCGAAGCGCAGCCTCAGCTTCGGTCGCTCATCGACGATGATCTTCGGGTATTCTCGTGGGGGCAGTCATCCACAGGTGCGAGCGAGGCCGAGAACGAGCCGTGCGACGCCCCGCCGCCGATTAAGGAGGTCGCGTAACCGGGTTGTGCCAGCCGCCGTCCGCCGCGATCAGCGCTTCAGCTTCTTTGGGCCCCCAGCTGCCGGGTTTGTACGGACGAGCCCGGGAGTGCGTCTTCAGGACCCGATCGACCGCAGCCCACGCGGCCTCCACCGCGTCCTGGCGCGTAAACAGTGAGCTGTCGCCGGCCATGGCATCGTCGAGGAGCCGCTCGTAGGGCGGTTGGTCTCCAGGCTGCCCTTCCACGAGGTAGAGCTCTTCCTGTTCGCCGACGAAGTCCTTCCCGGCGCGCTTGACGCGGGCGGCGAGGGCGACCGCCGAGTTAGGCGAGAGCCGGAAGCGCACGTAGTTGGCGCGAGTCACAGATCACACAGATTGACACAAGCCCCGGCAACCGCATCAATGGTTACCGGGGCTGC
>DASTDR010000575.1:0-8665 GCA_035710265.1 Gemmatimonadales bacterium
TCATCGAGCCGCTGCGCGAGCGCATCGTGGGCTGCGTAGCGCTCGAGGAAGTGTTCGATCCGCACGAGCTCGATGAAGACGGCCGGCCCAAGGTGCTGGTCGAAGCGGGCAAGCTCGTCATCGAAGAAACCTCGCAGGCGATCGAGGATGCCGGCATCGAGTCGGTGAAGATCCGCTCGGTGCTGACGTGCGAGGCCAAGCGCGGCGTGTGCCGGATGTGCTACGGGCGCAACCTCGCGACGATGGACATGGTGGACCTCGGCGAAGCCGTCGGCATTCTGGCCGCGCAGTCGATCGGCGAGCCGGGCACGCAGCTGACCCTGCGGACTTTCCACATCGGCGGCACGGCGGCGCGGATCGCCGAGCAGACGGTGCGGAAAACCAAGGTCGAAGGCGTGATCGAGCACGGCGACCGGCTCACGTTCGTCGAGACGCCGGACAAACAGCGGATCGTGACGAGCTACGAGGGCGAGCTGATTCTCAAGGCGGCGGCCCACGGCGGGACGTCGGGCACGGCGGCCAGCAAGCTCTCCGTGCACTCCCGCTTCCAGGTGCCGCTCGGCGCTACGCTGATGGTCGACGACGGCCAGCAGGTGGCGAAGGACGGCGTGCTGTTCACGTGGGACCCGTACACGAACCCGATCATGACGGACGTGGGCGGGATCGTGCGGTTCGTCGACATCGTGGAAGACGAGACGGTGCGCGAGGAGCTGGACGAGATCACCGGCCGGCGCCAGCGCGTGATCATCGAGGATCGCGAGAAGAAGCTGCACCCGCACATCGAAGTCGTGCAGAAGAAGGGCGACAAAGAGAAGCGGCTCCGCGACTTCGTGATTCCGGAAGGCGCGCAGCTCACGGTCGAAGACGGCCAGGAAGTGTACGCGGGCCAGGTGCTCGCCAAGGTGTCGCGCGAGGCGTACAAGACGCGCGACATCACGGGCGGCCTGCCGCGCGTCGCCGAGCTGTTCGAGGCGCGCCGGCCGAAAGACCCGGCTACGATTTCGGAAGTCGACGGCGTGGTGCGGTTCGGCGAGATCAAGCGCGGCAAGCGCGAGATCTGGGTCCATCCGGAGGAGGGCGAGGCGCAGCTGTACGAAGTGCCCGCGGGCAAGCACTTGCGCGTGCACGAGGGCGACCGCGTCCGCGCCGGTGACCGCCTGACCGAGGGTCCGGTGAATCCGCACGACATTCTGCGGATCAAGGGCCCGCGCGCCGTGCAGGAATACCTGTTGAACGAAGTGCAGGAGGTGTACCGGCTGCAGGGTGTGAAGATCAACGACAAGCACATCGGCGTGATCGTGCGCCAGATGTTGCAGAAGGTGAAAGTCGTCGAGCCGGGCGACACCGAGTTCCTGGAAGGCGAGAACGTGGACAAGCTCGTGTTCAGCGAGATCAACGAGCGCGCGGTGAAGAAGGGCGGCAAGCCTTCGACCCGCGAGCCGCTGCTGCTCGGCATCACGAAGGCGAGCCTGACCACGCAGTCGTTTATCTCCGCCGCCTCGTTCCAAGAGACGACGAGAGTATTGACCGATGCGGCGATCCGCGGGGCCAAGGACGACCTGCTTGGTCTCAAGGAGAACATCATCATCGGGCATCTGATCCCGGCGGGGACCGGTATCTACCGGTACCACGACATCGAGATCGAGCCGCCGGAGGGCTTCCAGCCTCCGCCGCCGCCGCTGGAGGCGACACTGCCAGGCGCGGGACCAGCACCGAGCCCGTTCCCCGAGGAAGTGGAAGCGGAGTAAGCCAGCGGCGCCCGAGCACACACTCGGGCGCCGTTGCGTCCGGGACTTGACCTAACTCGAACTACCAGTTTAGTTTCGCGGGCTTCGGAGCACCGTTTTTTGGTTCGATTTCGAGGGTTATTTGCCGACCATCAATCAGCTCGTCCGGCACGGTCGCCGCGACGTCGAGAAGAAGGAAAAGGCGCCGCATCTGCGCGGCAACCCGCAAAAGCGGGGAGTGTGCACGCGCGTGTACACGACCACGCCGAAGAAGCCGAACTCGGCGCTGCGCAAAGTGGCGCGTGTCCGGTTGACGAACGGGTTTGAAGTGACGGCATACATCCCGGGTGAGGGGCATAACCTGCAGGAGCACTCGATTGTGATGATTCGTGGCGGCCGCGTGAAGGATCTCCCGGGCGTGCGCTACCACATCATCCGCGGCACGCTGGACGCCGCGGGCGTGAACGAGCGCAAGCAGTCGCGCTCCAAGTATGGCGCGAAGCGTCCCAAGGAGGCCGGGAAGTGAGTCGTCGCAAATCCGCCGTCCGGCGTCCGGTACCCGCGGATCCGCGGTACGACAGCCAGACGGTTTCGAAGTTCTTGAACAACCTGATGGAGCGCGGCAAGAAGTCGGTGTCGGAGCGGATCTTCTATCAGGCGATGGACATGATCGAGCAGCGCACCGGGCAGCCGGGCGTGAACGTCTTCAAGCAGGCGCTCTCGAACGTGAAGCCGGCGCTGGAGGTGAAGTCGCGCCGGGTGGGCGGCGCCACGTATCAGGTGCCGGTGGAAGTGCGGCCCGAGCGCCGCACCGCGCTGGCGATGCGGTGGCTGATTCTGTACAGCCGCGCGCGCAAAGAGAAGACGATGGCCGAGCGCCTCGCCGCCGAGCTGATCCTGGCGTCGAAGGGCGAGGGCGAAACGATAAAGAAGAAGGAAGACACGCACCGGATGGCGGAAGCGAACCGCGCTTTCGCGCATTACCGGTGGTAAACGCCTAAACAAACAACTTCGGGACCCTGGTTTAAGGGATCCTGCGTCGAGGAGGCCGAAAGCCTCCCGATGACAGCGGAGCGAGACCGGCCCACTCGTGGGCGTCCTGGTCGCCCCGCGTTTTTGCTGAGTAAAGGAACGCAATGGCACGCGCGACACCGCTCCACAAGTATCGCAATATCGGCATCATGGCCCACATCGATGCCGGTAAAACGACTACGACCGAGCGTATCCTCTATTACACGGGCCGCACCTACAAGCTGGGTGAGGTGCACGAAGGTACGGCCACGATGGATTGGATGGAGCAGGAGCAGGAGCGCGGCATCACGATCACGTCCGCCGCGACGACCGCCAACTGGACCCGCCTGAACGAGCAGTACCGCATCAACATCATCGATACGCCTGGACACGTGGACTTCACCGTCGAAGTGGAGCGGAGCTTGCGCGTGTTGGACGGTGCGGTGACGGTGCTGGACGCCGTGGGCGGCGTGGAGCCGCAGACCGAGACGGTGTGGCGCCAGGCCGACCGCTATGGCGTGCCCCGCATCATTTTCGTCAACAAGATGGACCGCGTCGGCGCGGACTTCGACATGTGCCTCAAGATGGTGCGCGAGCGGCTCGGCACCAAGGCGGTGCCGATCCAGCTGCCGCTCGGCTCGGGCGAGCTGTTCACGGGGCTCATCGATCTGGTTCGCGAAATCGAGATCGTGTATGACGACGACACCCTCGGCAAAAAGTATGTCGAGGGTCCGGTGCCCGACTCGATGAAGGAGCGCGTCGCGCAGATGCGCCACGACATGCTCGAGGCGTGCGTCGAGCATGACGACGCCATTCTGCACAAGTACCTCGAAGGCCAGCCGCTCACGCAGGAAGAGATCCGCTCCGTCATCCGCAAAGCCACCATCGCCGGCCACGTCGTCCCTGTCATCTGCGGTGCCGCGTTCAAGAACAAGGGCGTGCAGGCGCTGCTCGACGCGGTAGTCGATTACCTGCCGTCACCGGTGGACATCCCGCCGATCAAGGGCCATTTGCCGCATCACGACGCGACGCACGCCGAGCGGCCCGCGGCCGACGACGCGCCGTTCGCCGCGCTCGCGTTCAAGATCATGACCGATCCGTACGTCGGAAAACTGACGTTCTTCCGCGTGTACTCGGGCGTACTCAGCGCCGGGTCGTACGTCTATAACAGCAGCAAGGACCGCAAGGAGCGTGTCGGCCGCCTGCTGCAGATGCACGCCAACAAGCGCGAGGAAATCGAAGAAGTGCGCGCCGGCGACATCGCCGCGGCGATCGGCCTGAAGGACACACGCACCGGCGACACGCTGTGCGACGAGAACCACCCGATCATCCTCGAGGCGATGCGGTTCCCCAACCCGGTGATCTCGGTCGCGATCGAGCCGAAGACGAAGGCGGACCAGGACAAGCTGGGTGTGGCGCTGGCCAAGCTGTCGGAGGAAGACCCCACATTCCGCGTCCATACCGATGCCGAGACGTCGCAAACGATCATCAGCGGGATGGGCGAGCTGCACCTCGAGATCATCGTCGAGCGCATGCGGCGCGAGTTCAAGGTGGACGCGAACGTCGGCCGCCCCCAGGTCGCCTACCGCGAGACGGTGCGCAAGCGGGTCGAGTACATCGAAGGAAAATTCATCCGCCAGACCGGTGGCCGGGGCCAGTACGGGCACGTGGTCATTCACCTGGAGCCGGGGGAGCCCGGGACGGGATTCGTGTTCGAGGACAACATCGTCGGCGGCACGATCCCCAAGGAGTACATCGGTCCCGTCGAGCAGGGCGTGAAGGAAGCGCTCGAGAACGGCGTGCTCGCCGGCTATCCCATGGTGGACGTGAAGGTCGAGCTCGTGGATGGCTCGTTCCACGACGTCGATTCGAGCGAAATGGCGTTCAAGATCGCGGGCTCGATGGCCGTGAAAGAGGCGGCACGCCAGGCCGGTCCCGTGCTGCTCGAACCGATCATGGACGTCGAAGTCGTGACGCCGTCGGACTACATGGGCGACGTCATCGGCGACCTGTCGAGCCGGCGCGGGAAGATCGGCGGGATGACGCAGCGCGCCGACGCGCACATCGTTGCGGCGAGCGTGCCGCTCTCGGAGATGTTCGGCTACTCCACGACCCTGCGCTCGATGAGCCAGGGGCGCGCGATCTACTCGATGGAGTTCTCGCACTATCAGGAAGTGCCGAAGTCCAAGGCTGACGAAATCGTTTCGAAAGTGAAAGGCTAGGCAAATGGCAAAGGCGAAATTCGAGCGCAACAAGCCCCACGTGAACGTCGGGACGATCGGTCACGTGGACCATGGGAAGACCACGCTGACCGCGGCGTTGACCAAGGTGTCGGCCGACAAGGGCCTTGGCACCTACGTGAGCTACGACCAGGTGGCGAAAGCCTCCGAGTCGCAGGGGCGCCGCGACGCGACCAAGATCCTCACGATCGCGACGAGCCACGTCGAATACTCGACGGCCGAGCGCCACTACGCCCACGTCGACTGCCCGGGTCACGCCGACTACGTCAAGAACATGATCACCGGCGCGGCGCAGATGGACGGCGCGATCCTGGTGGTGAGCGCGGTGGACGGCCCGATGCCGCAGACCCGCGAGCACATCCTGCTCGCCCGTCAGGTGAACGTGCCGGCGATCGTGGTCTTCCTCAACAAGTGCGACCTGGTGGACGATCCCGAGCTGCTCGACCTGGTGGAGCTCGAGGTGCGTGAGCTGCTCAGCAAATACCAGTTCCCCGGCGACGACGTCCCGGTGATCCGCGGCTCCGCGCTCAAGGCGATCGAGGGCGACAAGGCGTGGGTGGCCAAGATCGACGAGCTGTTCGCGGCGCTGGACAAGAGCATCCCGGTGCCGAAGCGCGAGATCGACAAGCCGTTCCAGATGCCGGTCGAAGACGTGTTCTCGATCACGGGTCGTGGGACGGTGGCGACCGGGCGGATCGACAAGGGCAAAGTCAAAGTCGGCGAAGAAGTGGAGATGGTGGGTTTCGGGACCGACAAGAAGACGGTCGTCACGGGCGTCGAGATGTTCCGCAAGCTGCTCGATGAGGGCCAGGCGGGCGACAACGTGGGGCTGCTGCTGCGTGGCGTCGAGAAGGACCAGATCGAGCGCGGTATGGTGCTCGCCAAGCCGGGATCGATCAAGCCGCATACGCACTTCGAGTCGGAAGTGTACGTCCTGACCAAGGAAGAGGGCGGCCGCCACACGCCGTTCTTCAAGGGCTACCGGCCGCAGTTCTACTTCCGGACCACGGACGTGACGGGCAATGTCGAGCTCCCGGCGGGTGTCGAGATGGTGATGCCGGGCGACAACACGAAGATGACGATCGAGCTGATCACGCCGATCGCGATGGAAGAGCAGCTGCGGTTTGCCATCCGAGAGGGCGGGCGGACGGTGGGTGCCGGTGTCGTCACCAAGATCTTGAAATAGTCATCGGTCATCGGTGGTCGGTCATCAGTGACCGACCACCGATAACCGATAACTGAGGACATTAGATGCCCCGCGAAAACATCATCATGGAGTGCACTGCCTGTAAGAGCCGGAACTACTTCACGACGAAGAACCGGCGCAAGCACCCGGAACGGGCGGAGTGGAAGAAGTACTGCCCGAAGTGCAACAAGCAGCAGGCGCACAAGGAATCGAAGTAATGGCGACGGAAGTCATCACCGGCGGTGGGCCGGAAGTCCGATCCACCGGCGGGGGTCGCATCGGCCGGTTCATTCAGTTCCTGCGGGACGTGCGCAACGAGCTGCGCAAAGTCACGTGGCCGACGTTCGACGAGCTGAAGAAAGCCACCACCGTGATCGTCATTTTCGTCGCGGTGCTCGGCCTCATGATCGGACTCATGGACTCGCTGTTCCAGTGGGTCTTCGTGAAGCTGGTGGCGAGGCTGTTTTAATGCCGCCCGCGGACGTGCGCTGGTACGCGATTCAGACGACCGCGGGGCACGAGAACAAGGTGCGCAATCTGATCGCGCGCCGGATCGGCGAAGACGCGCGGCCCGAGGCGGAGAAGCCGATCCGCCAGGCCCTGGTCCCCACGCAGGAAGTCGTGGAGATCAAGAACGGCAAGAAGGTGAACGTCGAGCGGAAGATCTACCCGGGCTACGTGCTCGTGGAGATGGACCTGAACCAGGAAACCATCCACACGATCAACGGCATCCAGGGCGTGATCAAGTTCGTCGGGACCGGGCGGCTGCCGATGCCGCTGCGCCCGGACGAAGTCAACCGGCTGCTCGGCGTCGAGGAAGCGATCAAAGAAGAAGAGCCCACCGAGGCGATTCCGTTCCTCGTGGGGCAGGTCGTGGAAATCACGGAAGGGCCGTTCTCGGATTTCAGTGGAACGGTGCAGGAAGTGCTGCCGGACAAAGGCAAGGTGCGTGTCTCGGTGGCCCTGTTTGGTCGGCCGACGTCGGTCGAGCTGGATTATTTGCAGCTGAAAGCACACTGATCGGTTATCGGTCATCAGTCATCGGATAAGGCAGAACCGAGGACCGACGACCGACTACCGACGACCGCGACCACACGGCACTGTGGGAGTCCGCAAGGACGCCAATAGAGGAACGCATGGCCAAACCAGTTACCGCAATCGTCAAGCTGCAGGTGCCGGCTGGACAGGCGACGCCTGCCCCGCCCGTGGGCACCGCGCTCGGCCCGCATGGCGTCAACATCATGGAATTCGTGAAGCAGTTCAACGCGAAGACCGCGAGCCAGGCGGGCATGGTGACCCCGGTGGTGGTGACGATCTACAAGGATCGCACCTTCACGTTCATCACCAAGACACCGCCGGCATCCGTGCTCCTGAAGAAGGAAGCGGGGATCGAGAAGGGCTCGCCGACCTCCAACCGTGAAAAGGTCGGGAAGGTCACGCGCGCGCAGCTCAAGAAGATCGCCGAGATCAAGATGCAGGACCTGAACGCGACCGACCTCGAAGGCGCGATCAACATGATCGCGGGGACGGCGCGCTCGATGGGCCTGACGGTGGAGGGCTGATGCGCGCGCGAGGCAAGAAATACCGCGCCGCGGTCGGCTCCCTCGAGGCGAAAAAACTGTACGCGGCGCCGGCGGCCGTGGAGCAGGTGAAGAGTTCGGCGTTCGCCAAGTTCGACGAATCGGTGGACGTCGCCGTACGGCTCGGCGTCGATCCCAAGCACGCCGATCAGATCGTGCGCGGCACCGTGTCGCTGCCGCACGGAACCGGCAAGAAGATCCGCGTGTTGGTGCTGGCACAGGGCGAGAAGGCGAAGGAAGCGGAAGCCGCCGGCGCCGATGCGGTGGGGCTCGAGTACATCGCGAAGATCAAGGAAGGGTGGCTCGACACGGACGTCATCGTGGCGACACCCGATGTGATGGGACAGCTCGGCGCGCTGGGGAAAGTGCTGGGCCCGCGCGGACTGATGCCCAATCCCAAGGCCGGCACGGTGACGATGGACGTCACCAAGGCGGTCAAGGAGCTGAAGGCGGGCAAGATCGAGTTCCGCGTCGACAAGAGCGGGATCGTGCACGCGGCGGTCGGGAAGAAATCGTTCACGGCACAGCAGCTGGCCGACAACCTTCAGGCGTTCATGGACGCGATCGTGAAGGCGAAGCCGTCAGCCGCCAAAGGTCACTACATCCGTTCGGTGACGGTCTCGAGCACGATGGGACCGGGCGTGCGGGTCGATCCGGCGGGGTATCACCAATGAACCGCACGAAAGCGCAGAAACAGGCGATGGTCACGACGCTGGCGGAGCGGGTCGCCAAGTCGCCGACGATCTACATCACCGATTTCACGGGCCTCGACGTGGCCCACATCACCGATCTGCGCCGCCGCCTGCGCGCGGTCGGCGTCGAGTACGTGGTCGTGAAGAACACGCTGGCGCTGCGCGCCCTCGGGGACGCGAGCGTGGCGGGGCTCGAACCACACCTCGCCGGCCCCACGGCGCTGGTGCT
>DASTDR010000576.1:0-4194 GCA_035710265.1 Gemmatimonadales bacterium
GCAGCTCCCCGCGCCCCGATACCTTGAACACATCGGGATCCTCGGTGTCCTCGACGCGCAGCGCGACGTTGCTCATGACTTCACGCGCGAGCCGCTCGCGCAACTGGCGGCTGGTGACGAACTTGCCTTCGCGCCCCGCGAAGGGCGAGGTATTGACCTGGAAATTCATGACGAGCGTGGGCTCATCCACCTTCAACAGCGGCAGCGCTTCCGGGCGCGCGGGGTCGGCGAGCGTGACGCCGACGCCGACTTCCTCGACGCCGTTGACCAGCACGATGTCGCCCGCCTGCGCTTCTTCGGCGAGCACGCGCTCGAGCCCCTTGAATACCAGCACCTGGTTGACCTTGGCGATGACCGGCGTGCTGTCCGGGCCGTGCAGCACCGCCACCTGCTGCCCGGAACGGATCCGGCCGCGGTTGACGCGCCCAATGCCGATGCGGCCGACGTAGCTTGAATAGTCGAGCGAGCAGATCTGCAGTTGCAGCGGGCCGTCGGGATCGTCGGCGCGCACCGGCACCTGCTCGAGGATCGCCTCGAACAGCGGGCGCATGTCGGTGCCGGGCTTTGCCAGGTCCCGGGTTGCCGTGCCGTTCAGGGCGGAGGTGTACACGATGGGGAAGTCGAGTTGCGCCTCGGTGGCGCCGAGCTTGTCGAACAGGTCGAACGTGTGATTGACGACCCAGTCCGGGCGGGCACCGGGACGGTCGATCTTGTTGATCACCACCACGGGCTTGAGACCCTGGGCGAGCGCCTTGCGGGTGACAAAGCGCGTCTGCGGCATCGGGCCGTCGACCGCGTCCACCAGCAGCAGCACGCCGTCCACCATGGTCAGCACGCGCTCGACCTCGCCGCCGAAGTCGGCGTGGCCCGGGGTGTCGACGATGTTGATGTGGGTGCCGGCGTAGGTGACGGCGCAATTCTTGGCGAGGATGGTGATGCCGCGCTCGCGCTCGAGGTCGTTCGAGTCCATCACGCGCTCGACCAGGTGCTGGTGCGCGGCGAACGTGCCGGACTGGCGCAGCAGCTTGTCGACCAGCGTGGTCTTGCCGTGGTCGACGTGGGCGATAATCGCGATGTTGCGGATGGCGCGCATAAAGAGGTATCGGTAATTGGTGCGATGCAAAAGGGCAGGATTCTACCACACATGAGCCGTTATTTCCTTGAATTTTCTGGGTGTTATCAGTAAAGTGCCCCTCCTATGACGCCGTTTGAATTGCTCGAGCCGCGGTCACTGCGCGAGGCGGCGGCGCTGCTGGGCTCGGGCGAGCCCTCGGCCCGCCCGGTCGCGGGCGGCACTGCCGTCATGCTGATGATGAAACTGGGGGTGCTGCGGCCGGCCCGGCTCGTCAGCCTGCGCGCGGTCGAGCCACGCTATGCCGATATCGCGATCGGTCCCGATGGGGAACTGCGCATCGGCGCACTGGTTACGCTGGCCGCGCTCGAGCGCTCGCCGGTCATCCGCAAGGAAGCTCCGGTCATCGCCCGCACGCTCAATACCCTGGCCAACGTGCGCGTGCGCAACGTCGCGACCGTGGGCGGGCATCTTGCGCACGGCGATCCGCACATGGATTTGCCGCCGGTGCTGATCGCGCTCGGCGCGCGCGCGGTCATCGTGGGCGCCCAGGGCGAGCGCACGATGCCGCTGGAGAAGCTGCATGCCGGCTACCTCGAAACGACGCTCGGGCGCGGAGAGCTCATCGCCGAAGTAATCGTCCCGCGGCAGGGCGCGCGCCGCGCCGCGTACCTGAAATGCACCACGCGATCCGCCGACGACTGGCCGGCGCTGGGCGTGGCGGTGGTGCTTGACATGGATGGAGCTGCAATCCGCGATGCTCATATCGTCATCAGCGCGGCGACCGACACGCCCACGCGCCTGATCAAGGCGGAATCTGTTTTGCGCGGCGCCGGAGCCGATGAAGCATTGTTGAAACGCGCCGGGGAGGCAGCTGCTGCCGAATCCGGCGTGATCGGCGACGCGCACGGTTCCGCGGCCTATAAGCGCGAACTCGTTCGCGTTTACCTCGCGCGGGCAGTTCGCGCCGCGCTCGCAGGCCAGTGACGATTGACGAGTGACGGGTTTTCGATTCACGTTTTACGATTGACGATTCACGGATAGATGGCGAAAACAGCACAAAGCGGACCGGTAGGGCGTTCCATCCCACGGCTCGAGGGCCGGGCGAAGGTGACTGGGCGCGCGGAGTACGTGCATAACCTGCGGCTGCCGGGGATGCTGCACGGCAAGATCTTCCGCAGCACGGTCGCGCACGGGCGCATCAAGCGCATCGACACCGGCCCCGCGCGAGCCGTCGAGGGCGTGCACCGCGTCATCACCGGTGCCGACATTCGCGCGATCATCCCGGACCCGCATTACGGTCCTGCATTCCACGATCAGCCCATTCTCGCGCTCGACAAGGTGCGTTACGCGGGCGAGCCGGTCGCGCTGGTGCTTGCGGACGATCCGCACGTCGCGGAGGAGGCCGCGGGCAGGATCGCCGCCGAATACGAGGAACTGCCGGCGGTATACGACGAGGTCGAGGCGATGACCTCGAAGGCGATCGTGCACGAGGTTCTGAAGCCGGCCGGGACGTTCCCCGATCTCAAGCACCTGCAGGGCAGGAAGAACACCAACATCGCGCTCGACTATCACCTGCGGCGCGGAGACGCGGAAGCGGCGTTCAGGAAAGCGGACCGCGTGTTCGAGCATACCTTCCGCACGCAGCAGGTGCTGCACGTGCCGCTGGAGCCGTTCGTCTCGGCCGCCGTGCCGGGCGACGGCACGATCACGATCCATACTGCTTCGCAAAGTCCCTCGTTCGTGCGCATCGAAATTGCGCGCCTGCTCGGCTGGCCCGAGAACAAGGTGCGCGTGAAGGTGCCGTACCTGGGCGGTGGTTTCGGCGCGAAGCTGTACATCAAGCTCGAGGCCCTGGTCGCCGCCGCCGCACTGCTGACCGGCCGCCCGGTCAAGGTTTCGCTCACGATGGAGGAGCAGTTCTTCACGCTCACCAAGCACGCGGCAACGCTGAGAATCAAGAGCGGCGTGACGAAGAACGGGCGCATCACCGGCCGGCTGTGCGAAGTATGGTGGAACGGGGGTGCCTACGCCGACATCGGGCCGCGCATCACGCAGAAGTCCGGCTTCACCGCGCCGGGCCCCTACGACATCGAGAACGTGCTCATCGACTCCTACGCCCTCTACACCAACCTTCCCGCCGCCGGCGCCCTGCGCGGCTTCGGCATCCCGCAGCTGGTGTGGGCGTACGAGAGCCACACCGACATGGTGGCCCGCGAGCTGAAACTGGATCCGGTCGAGTTCCGCCGCAGGAACATCCTGCGCGACGGGCGCCCGCAGGCGACCGGCACCGTCATGAAGGACGCCGCCATCGGCAAGGTTCTCGAGCGCACGGCGGCGCGGATGAACTGGGGCAAGCCTTTCGACAGGGGCAACGGCACGATCCGGCGCGGGCGCGGCATCGCGATCGGATTCAAGGCGGTCGTCGCGCCCACCACATCGGTCGCTATCGTCAATCTCTACGCCGATGGCAGCTGCGCGCTTTACTGCAGCACGGTGGACATGGGGCAGGGCTCCGACACCGCGATGGCGCAGATCGTTGCGGAGGTGCTCGGCATCCCGATCGAATCCATCACGGTGGTGCATCCCGACACCGACGTGACACCCTACGACATGGCGACGCTTGGCTCGCGTTCAACATTCCACATGGGGCATGCGGTGAGGCGGGCGTCCGAGGATGCGCGCGACAAGCTGATCGCGCTCGCGCAGGAAGTCGGCCTCTCCGTCGAAACGACCCCGACCCGCGACGTATTCCGGAAAAAATTCGGGATGCAGGCGGGCAATATCGTCGGCAGCGGCACCTACGTCCCGGCCTCCGCGCCCACCGATCACGAGACCGGCCAGTGCGACAACGTGACGCCCTACTGGATGATCGGGGCGAGCGGCGCGGAAGTGGAAGTGGACACCGAGACCGGGCGCGTCACCGTGACGCGGCTCGTCAATGTCGCCGACGTCGGCCGGCCGATCAACCCGGACATTGTCGAGACCCAGCTCTCCGGCGCAGCGGTCATGCAACTGGGATTCACGATGTCCGAGAAGATGGAATTCAGCGCCGGGCAATGCACCAACCCGTCGCTTGCCGATTACAAGATACCCGGCCTGCTCGATATCCCCCCCGTCAT
>DASTDR010000577.1:0-2566 GCA_035710265.1 Gemmatimonadales bacterium
GAGCAAACACCCAGGCTCTCGGACGAACAGCTCGCCGCGAATCTCGCGGACATCGCGCCGCCGCTCACGAGCGACGCGGCGCTGCTCGAGGCGAACAAGTGCCTGTTTTGCCACGACGCGCCCTGCACGCTCGCCTGCCCCACCCACATCGATGTGCCCGCGTTCATCAAGAAGATCGCAACGGGGAATCTGCGCGGCTCGGCGCGCGTCATTCTCCAGCCAAACCCGTTCGGGCATTCCTGCGCCCGCGCCTGCCCGGTCGAGGTGCTGTGCGAGGGGGCGTGCGTGCTGAACGACCGGGACGAACAACCGATCAAGATCGCGCTGCTGCAGCGCCACGCGACCGATCGCGTGCTCGAGCACAAGTGGAAATTGTTCGAGCCCGGTCCGGCCACCGGGAAGCGGGTCGCAATCGTGGGCGCCGGGCCGGCCGGCCTCTCGTGCGCGCGCGACCTGCGGCGGTGCGGGCACGCCGTGACCGTCTTCGAAGCCAAGCCGCAGCCAGGCGGCCTCAACACCTACGGCATCGCCGAGTACAAGCTCAAGGCCGACGTCGCACTGGCCGAGGTGCAGGACATCCTGGACCTCGGCATCGAGCTCAAGACCGGCGTGACCATCACTTCGGTCGACACGCTGCTCCAGGAATTCGACGCGGTCTTCGTGGGCGTGGGACTCGGCGCCACGAAGAAGCTCGGCATTCCGGGGGAGGAGCTTCCCGGCGTCATCGATGCGCTCACGTTCATCGAGCATCTCAAGACGCATCCGTACCGTGACACACCGGTCGGCCGGCAGGTCGTCGTGATCGGCGCGGGCAACACCGCGATCGACGCAGTCACGCAGGCCAAGCGGCTCGGCGCCGCATCGTCGACGATCGTGTACCGGCGCGGCGAAGCCGAAATGCCGGCCTATCACTACGAGTACGAGCTTGCGAAAAAGGACGGCTGTGGCTTCCGGTTCAATGCGACGCCGCGGCGGATCGTTGGGAATGGCGCGGTCGCCGGCCTGGAGCTGAGCACTGGCGAGACGATCCCGTGCGACATGGTGATCGTGGCGATCGGTCAGGGGACGCGCACGGAGCTCACCATCCCCACCGGTGACCCGCGCGTCTTCAGCGGCGGTGACTGCGCGAATGGCGGCGCGGAGATCGTCAATGCCGCGGCAGAGGGTGTCACGGCGGCCAAACGGATACATGAGTTCCTGGGTGGAATCGTGCGCTAATGGGCGGTAAAGGGCAGTCGGAGGCGGTATGGCTGATCTGAGGACCAACTTCGCGGGCATCGAGTCCCCCAATCCGTTCTGGCTGGCGTCCGGGCCACCCACGAACACCTACGTCCAGGTCGCCAAGGCGTTCGATCAAGGCTGGGGCGGCGCGGTCTGGAAAACGATCGGCGAGCCGATCATCAACGTCTTCTCCCGCTATGGCTCCGTCGATCTCGGCCAAACCCGGATGATGGGCTTCAACAACATCGAGCTGATCAGCGACCGGCCGATTGCCGATAACCTGAAAGAGATCACCGAGGTCAAGCGCAACTACCCGAAGCACGCGGTCATTGCGTCCTTGATGGTCGAGTCGAAGCGCGAGTCGTGGCACACGATCGTGAAGCAGACCGAAGACACCGGCGCTGATGGCATCGAGCTGAACTTCGGCTGCCCGCATGGCATGAGCGAGCGCGGGATGGGGAGCGCGGTGGGCCAGGTTCCGGATTACACCTGTCAGATCGTCGAGTGGGTCAAGGAAGTGGCGACGATTCCCGTCATCGTGAAGCTCACGCCCAACGTCACCGACATTACGTACATCGCGCGCGCGGCCGTCAAAGGCGGCGCGGACGCGCTGTCACTGATCAACACGATCAACTCCATTGTGGGCGTGGATCTCGCGACGTTCGAACCACAACCCTCCGTGGGAGGGAAGTCGAGCCACGGCGGCTATTGCGGACCCGCGGTGAAGCCGATCGCGCTGCATCTGCTCTCGGCGGTTGCCGGGGATCCGAGTGTGAGGATCCCGATCAGCGGCATCGGCGGCATCTCCAACTGGCGCGACGCGGCTGAATTCATCGCGCTGGGCGCCGGGACGCTCCAGGTGTGCACGGCGGTGATGCATTACGGCTTTCGGATCGTGGAGGATCTGAGCGACGGACTGTCCAACTGGATGGACGAGCGCGGGTTCCACACCCTCGCCGAGATTCGCGGGAAAGCGCTGCCGCGCGTGACCAAGTGGGAGGAGCTCGATCTCAATTATCACCTGCTGGCGCACATCGATCAGAACAAATGCATCCGGTGCGAGCTCTGTTGGACGGCGTGCGAAGACGGCGCTCACCAAGCCATCCGGCGTCTCGAACGGGAAACGGGAAACGGGAAACGCGGCCCCGTCGTCGAGATCATCGAGGAAGCGTGCGTGGGATGCAATCTGTGCGCGGCGGTGTGCCCTGTAATCGACTGCATTACGATGAGGCCAGTGCCGAATGACTTTCCGCCGGTGAGTTGGAAGGAGTACAGCGCGGGAAAAGGGCAATTGGCGCCGCGGTCGGAGCACTTCCACACGGCTACCTGGAGTCCAAGCTCCAAG
>DASTDR010000578.1:0-9623 GCA_035710265.1 Gemmatimonadales bacterium
AAAGGTCACCGGGAAGCGCTGACGTGATCCCCACTGTTGTCGTCGTGGGTGGGGGATTCGGGGGGTTGAACACCGCGCGCGCGCTGCGTCGCGCGCCGGTGAACGTCGTGCTGCTCGACCGCAACAACTACCATCTGTTCCAGCCGTTGCTCTACCAGGTGGCGACCGCCGGGCTCGAGCCCGAGCAGATCGCCAAGCCCGTGCGCTCGATTCTGCGCGGGCAGAAAAACTTCGACTTTCGCATGGCCGAGGTGCGCGGCGTGGATTTCGCGCAGCGCCGGCTCGACACGTCCGCGGGACCGATGGCGTACGATTATCTCGTCCTCGCCTACGGCGGCGAGACGAATTTCTTCGGCCTGGATCGCGTGTCTCGCACCGCCTTCGGTCTGAAGGACATCGGCGATGCCGTCACGATTCGCAACCACGTGCTCAGCTGCTTCGAGCAGGCGATGCTGGAGACCGACGCCGAGCGCCGCCGCGCCTGGCTCACGTTCATCATCGTCGGTGGCGGGCCGACCGGTGTCGAGATGGCGGGCGCGTTATCGGAGCTGATGCGGCTCGTGCTGGTCAAGGACTACCCGCGGCTCAACATCAAGGATGTGCGCATCCTGCTGCTCGAGGCCACCGACATGCTGATCCCGGCGCTGCCGGAGCGGCTGCGCGAGGCGGCCGCCAAGACGCTGTGGCGCAAGTACGTCGAAGTGCGGTTCGGTGCGACGGTGACCGATTACGACGGCCGCGAGGCCCGCCTGAAGAGCGGGGAAGTCATCCCCGCCCACACGCTGATTTGGGCCGCGGGCGTCCGCGCCGCTCCGCTGGCCTCACAGCTCGGGATGAAACCGGGACGGCAGGGGCGCCTCGCGGTGGAGCCCACGCTGCAAGTGCGGGGATATCCCGAGGTGTTCATCATCGGCGACGCATCGTACCGGGAAGAGAACGGTGCGGCGCTGCCGATGGTCGCGCCGGTCGCGATCCAGATGGGCAAGTCCGTCGCCGCCAACATCGGGCGCCTGCTGCGCAACCAGCCGCTCGAGCCGTTCACCTATCGTGATCAGGGTACGCTCGCGACGATCGGGCGCAATGCCGCCGTGTGCAACGTGTACGGCGTGCAGGCGCGCGGGTTCCTGGCGTGGGTGTTGTGGCTGGGGATTCACATCGTTCAGCTCATCGGTTTCCGCAACAAGCTGTTCGTGCTGATGAACTGGGCGTGGGACTACTTCTTCTATGAGCGAGCCGCTCGACTGATCACGCGTGACTGACGCGGGACCCGGCGCCGATCGCGCGCGCGCCGCGCGAGCCCGCTCCAGCCACAGCCCATGCACCAACGATGCTCGACGAGCGGCAGTACCCGCTGGAGCAGGGGATGCCGGATGAGCGTGAGGCGATCGGCGCAGCGCGGGCAGGAGAACGCTTTGGGCAGGATCAGGTAAACGACGGTCAACACGATGCCGGCGCGCAGCAGCACAGTCGCACCGAGCACGAGCGCGATGAGCATCAGGCCGCCTTCTCGCGCACAAACGACAGGATCCGCTGCTCCAGCTCGACCAGCTCGACCGGCTTGACCAGGATGCGCTCGCGCGGCACTTCGGCGAGCCCGCGGGCCGCGAGCTGCGTGATGTCGCCCGAGAGAAAGATCACCCGCTCCGCGAGCGCCGGCCGTTGGTGCTGCAGCAGTAAGTAGAACTGCGCTCCATCCAACCGCGGCATGCGCAAATCAGCCAGGATGACGTGCGGGTCGTACCCCTCATGGACGCACGCCAGGGCCGCTTCGCCGTCTTCCGCTTCCCGAATCTCCGCGCCCGATCGCTTCAAGAAGCGGCTGATCGGCCCGCGAATCAGCTCTTCGTCGTCGACCAGAAGCACGCGAATGCCGGCCAGGCTCTTGGCACGCTCGGCGGCGCCCGTCGGTGGAGCAGGCTGGGGGACGACCGCGGGTGCCGACGGCACCGGCTGGCGCGTGGACGGCAGCCACATCAGGAACTGCGTTCCGGGCTCCGCGCGCTTTACCAGATCGAGCTCGCCTTCGGCTTCGCGCACGATCTGGCGGGAGATGTACAGGCCGAGGCCGGTCCCCCGCACCCCCTTGGTGGTCGCGAACGGCCGAAACAGGCGCTGCGAGATCTCGGGCGCGACGCCGGGGCCGTTGTCGGTCACGGTGATACAGACGCGGCCTCCTGTGTCGTCGATGAACGAATCGACGATGAGGCGCCGCGGCGGCTTGATGGTCCGTAGCGCGTCCAACGCATTGCTCAACAGATTGACCAGGACCTGCTCGAGCCGATTCGCGTCTCCGATCACGGTCGGCAGGGAGGGGTGCAGCGTGCCTTCGATCGTGACTTCGTCGGTCAAAAACCGGTAGGAGACGAGGTCGATCGCACTCCGGACCACGTCGTTCAGGTTCACTGCGGCGGCGCGCTTTTCGCCCACGCGCACGAACCGCAGCAGGCCGCGCAACAGCTTGGCGGCGCGCTGCGCCTGGCGCAGGATGCTCTGCATCTCGTTGCGCTGCTCGGCCCCGAGCCCGGCATCCGCGAGCCGCAGCTCGGCGTGGCTCGCGATCGCCATCAGCGGATTGTTGACCTCGTGCGCCACGCCCCCCAACAGCTCGCCCGCGGCGGCAAACCGCCCTTGCTCCTCGGCGCGGTCGCGCAGCACGCGCGTCATCTGATTGAAATGGGTCGTGACGTTACCGAGCTCGTCTTCGCGCATCACGGGCACGTGCGTGGTGAGATTGCCTTCGGAGACCTGCTCGATGCCCCGGCGCAACGCCGTCAGCGGCTCCCACATGCGGCGGCGCACCAACAACCACATGACCGGAAGCAGGGCCGCCCCTACGATCAACACGACGACCGCGGCCGCCGAGCCGAGATTGCCCGTGACCGCGAGCGTCACCGCTGCGCCGAACACCATCGCCGCGAGCGCGACGACGATGATCAACACCCGCAGACTCTTCATTGACGAAGCAAGCCCCCGGGTCTAATCTCTCCGTTCCCAGCTACCTTCAAAAGGCAAACCGATGCGCGCATTCAACATCCTGCTGGTATTCGGTGTCGTCGCATGTTCCTCCGGCCGGTCCTCAGCCCCGCAGCAGCCGGTGCCCCAACCCACCCGTCAAGATACGTCACGCGCGGCAGGCGGGGGACGCCAGGCCCCGGATGCCCCGAAGCCGTACAGCCAGGTGATCACCCGCGAGGCGGTGACCGATTCGGGCGTGTTCATCGTGCACCGGATCGGCGAGAAGTTGTACTACGAGATTCCCCGGGGGATGCTCGGGCGGCAATTCCGCATGGTGGTCGACCGGCGTGGCACGGTCCGCGGCGTCGGATACGCCGGCGAGCAGATCGCCGCCCGCGTCGTGCGCTGGGACCGGATCGGCAACCGGGTGCTGCTCCGTATGGTGAGTTACGCGATGCGCGCCGACTCGACTCTGCCCGTCGCGCGCTCCGTCGATCTCTCGAACACCGCCCCCATTCTCAAGAGCTTCGACATCGCCGCGTGGAGCCCGCGCGACTCCAACGCGGTGGTCGACGTGACGAGCCTGTTTACCACAGACGTGGCGGAGCTCAACGTGCGGCAGCTCGGCGTGCGGGTGCGTCGCTTCGATCCGGCCCGCTCCTTCGTCGAGCGGGCCCGCAGCTTCCCGCTCAACGTGGAAATCTCGGCGCTGCAGACGTTCGAGGTCGACTCGATTCCGGGCGCGCCCGGATCGGGATTCGATCGCTCGCTGAACTCCATGACGATTCCGACCAACTTCTCGATGGTGCTCCTGCCCGCGGCTGCGATGCGGCCCAGGCTCTGCGACAATCGCCTGGGCTATTTCTCGCTCGGCTTCGAGGATTACGGCGCCGATGAGCCGCGCGTGCCGATTCGCTGCTTCATCACGCGCTGGCGACTCGAACCGAAGGACAGCACGGCCGCCGTCAGCGACCCGGTGAAGCCGATCGTGTTCTACGTCGATCCGGCAACGCCGGAGAAGTGGGTGCCGTGGATCATCAAGGGTGTCGAGATGTGGGAGCCCGTGTTCCGCGCCGCGGGGTTCTCGAACGCGATCACCGCCCGGCGTGCCCCGACCGAGCAGGAAGATCCCGATTTCGATCTGGATGACGCGCGCTACTCGGCGATCCGTTGGCTGCCGTCCACGATCGAGAACGCGTACGGGCCGCACGTCAACGACCCGCGCACCGGCGAAATTCTGCAATCGAATATCGGCTGGTTCCAGAACATCACGAGCCTCCTGCAGGCGTGGTACTGGGCGCAGGCGGGCGCGGTCGATCCACGCGCGCGCCGGCTGCCATTCCCCGACTCGCTCATGGGGGAAATGGTGGCGTACGTGTCGGCGCACGAGGTCGGTCACACGCTCGGCCTCCCGCACAATCAGCTGTCGTCTGGCTACTATCCCGTCGATTCACTCCGCAGCCCCACGTACACGCGCGCTAACGGCACGTCGTATACGATCATGGACTACGCGCGCAACAACTACGTGGCCCAGCCGGGCGACGACGTGCAGCTGATGCCGAAAATCGGGCCGTGGGATTATTACATCGTCAAATGGGGCTATGGCCGCGTTCCCGGCGCGCGGACCCCGCAGGAGGAACGCCCCTACCTCGACTCACTCGCGCGGCTGCAGGATACTCAGCCGTGGCTGCGGTTCGGAAACCCCGACGGGATCGATCCGCGCACCCAGACCGAGGCGCTGGGCGACGATCCGGTGAAGGCCACGCGGTACGGGCTCGCCAACATCAAACGGCTGGTGCCGATGCTGATTCCGGCATCCACCACCAATCAACTCGACGATTACGATCTGCTGGACGATCTGTACGATCGCTTGATCGGTCAGTGGTCGCTGGAGATGAACCACGTCGCGGTGGTGGTTGGCGGCGTGTATCGCCATGAGAAGTACCCGAACCAGCCTGGTGTCATCCACACGGCGGTCCCGCGCGCCCGGCAGGCGGAGGCCGTCCGGTTCCTGAACGAGAACGCCTTCACCACGCCGGCCTATTTCCTCGACACTGCCGTGCTGCGGCGCATCGAGCCGACCGGGTTTGTCGATCGGGTTCGCGCGCGGCAAACCGCGCTCCTGAATACGTTGTTCCAGGACGCGCGCCTGTCACGCCTCGCCGAGCAGGCCGCCACCGCGCCGAGCGCGTATACGATTCCGGATCTGTTCGGCGACGTGCGCCGCGGGGTCTTTGCGGAATTCGCCGGCGGGGCCGTGCAGACCGATGCCTATCGGCGCAATCTCCAGCGCGCGTTCGTCGACCAGATGGAGCGGTTGATCAGCACGCCGCTGGTGACGCCGCTCCCGCCCGGGTTCACGCCGTTCCCGGGCTTTACGCCCCCGGCACCGCGCCCCGCCGACGCCCGCGCGCAGGCACGGCTCGAGCTGACCGAGCTGCAGAGCACGTTGCGGGTTGCAAGCGCCCGGGCGGGTGATCGCGCAACGCGCGCGCACATTGTCGATTTGCAAGCTCGCATTAACCAGATCTTGAACCCACGGTAACGGGCTACCGGCTATCGGCTATCGGCTATCGGGTCAAACCGAGTGCCGATAGCCGATAGCCCATAGCCGATAGCCATGATTTCTACCTCCACCACACACAAAACCACCCGCTTCCGCGACCACCGGCTGCTGCAGGCGCTCGTGGCGGCGTACGCGCTGATCTGGATCGTCACCGCGATCGCGCCGCTCGACCGCAAGGACTGGCTCCTGGAAAACCTGCTCGTCGTCGCGCTGGTGGCGATCCTCATCGGCAGCTACCGCGCGTTTCCGCTGTCGGATCTGTCGTATCTGCTCATCACGGCGTTCATGACGCTGCACGCCGTCGGTGCGCACTACACCTACTCCGAGGTGCCGCTCGGCTTCTGGATCCAGAACACGTTTGGGTTCTCGCGCAATCACTTCGACCGCATCGTGCACTTCTCGTTCGGGCTGCTCATGGCCTATCCGATTCGTGAAGTCTTCTTGCGGGTGGCGAATACGCGGGGCGTCTGGGCCTATTACCTGCCGCTCGACGTGACGCTCGCGTTCAGCGCGCTGTACGAGATCATCGAGATGGTGATCGCGACGCTGGTGTCGCCGGGAACCGGCGCGGCCTGGCTCGGAACGCAGGGCGATATCTGGGATGCGCAAAAAGACATGGGCCTCGCCGCGCTGGGGGCGTTACTCTGTATGTGCGTGACGGCTCTTATACGGAGTCTTCGGGCGCCAAGACCGGTCCTGCTGGCAGGGGAGAGACCATGAGACGGGCAGACGGGCGGACGGGCAGTCGGGCCGTGTGGTCAATGAGTGGCATCGCGTTGGCAATGATTCTACAGCCCGCCAGCCCGTCAGCCCGTCTGCCCGCCCAGACATTCGAGCAACGGCTAATCGGGGTCCCAGATACCGCGAGCGTTCGCCAAATGTCCCGGGACCTCTCGGCCGTGCCGCACATGGCAGGAACGCCGGCGCAGGCCACGACGCGCGACTACGTGCTCGACAAGATGAAATCGTGGGGCATCGACGCGTGGAGCAAGGAATACACGATCTACTTGCCCCAGCCCGACACCGTGGCGGCGTGGATCATCAACGGGCGCCGCACTGAGCGGCTGTCGCTCGCCGAGCCCGGCACCGGGCCGCAGGTGCCGCCGTTCAACGGCTACTCGGGCGACGGCAACGTCACCGCCGAGGTGGTCTACGTGAATTTCGGCCTGATCGAGGACTACAAGACGCTCGACTCGCTCGGGATCAGTGTGCAGGGCAAGATTGCGATCGCGCGCTACGGGCGCTCGTTCCGCGGCATCAAGGCGCGCGAGGCGCAGAAACGCGGCGCGCTCGGGCTAATCGTCTACTCGGATCCGCAGCAGGACGGCTACTTCCAGGGCGACGTCTACCCCAAGGGGCGGATGCGCAACGCCGACGGCATTCAGCGCGGCAGCATGATGAACGGCAACGGGGATCCGACCACGCCAAGCTGGCCGTCGGTCGAAGGGGCCCGGCGCGTGCCGGAGGATTCGCTCGACGTCCCGAAGATTCCGATCATCCCGATGAGCTACGGGAACGCGCGGCGCCTGCTCGAGCCGCTGACCGGCCCCTCGGTGCCGCAAGCCTGGCAGGGGGCGCTGCCGTTCCGCTACCACATCGGACCGGGTCCCGTGCGCGCACGCATGCACGTGAAGACCGAGCGCGGTGAGCGCGCGTTCCACAAGATCTGGAATACGATCGGCATGATTCGCGGCGAGAAGTGGCCCGACGAATGGGTCGTCGTCGGCGCGCATCGCGATTCATGGAGTCCCGGTGCGCGCGACAATGTGAGCGGCACGGTGGCCGTGCTCGAAGCGGCGCGGGCATTCGCGACGCTGGCGCGCGAAGGCCAGCGGCCCGCGCGCACGCTCGTGTTCGCCACCTGGGACGCCGAAGAGTGGGGGTTGATCGGATCCACGGAGTGGGTGGAAGAGCTCGAGGATTCGCTCCAGGCCAAGGCGGTCGCCTACATCAATGAGGACGGCACGTTCTCCGGAACGAGCTTCGGCGGCGCGGGGTCGCCGTCCCTCAAGCCGCTGTTCCGCGACGCGGCCCGCGCCGTTCCGGACCCCGTGGGGCCCGGGTCCGTGTACGACGTGTGGCTCAAGAGCAAGCACGGCGACACCACCGCGCTCACGTTCGGCAATCTGGGCGGCGGCTCCGACTTCGCCGGCTTTTATCACCACCTCGGCATTCCGTCGGGCGGCATCGGATTCGACGGGCCCGATGGGATCTACCACTCGATGTACGACTCGTATGACTGGATGACGCGCTTCGGCGATCCGGGCTACAAGTCGCACCGCGCCGGCGCGCAGCTCGTCTCGGTGATCCTGGGCCGAATCGCCAACAGTCAGATTTTGCCGCTCGACTATGCGAATTTCGGCACGGAGATGAATGCGCTGGTCGCGCAGCTCGACTCCGGCATCGCGGCAAAGCGCTGGAGCGGCGTGAACACCCAGCCGCTGAAGGATGCGCTCGATCGTTTTACCGCGGTCGCGCGCGCCTTCAATGCCGCGCGCGATACCGCGCGCCCGAGCGACGAGCGGGCGACGCGCGTGAATCGCGCGCTGATGCAGGTCGAGCGGCGACTCACGCGTCCGGAGGGGCTCGTGAGCCGACGCTGGTTCAGGAGTCTCCAGTTTGCATCCGACATCGACAACGGGTACGCCACGATGGCATTCCCGACCGTGAATGAAGCGATTCGCTACGCCGACGCCGCGGCGGCCAACCAGGAGTTGGCGGATCTCGTGGCGCGTGTCGATCAGGCACGGGCCGCGCTCGTGGAGGCAGCCGTAGCGTTGCGATAGCCGTGGCGATTTCCTATGATGGGGCAGGAGGCCTCATGCCCGACAGCCGCACCCGCGTCGTCATTGCCTATGCCATCTGGGCCGCGATCTGCGCCGTGCTGGCCGGCATCGCGATGGCCTTCATTCATCTCTGGTTCTTCAGCTATGTCCCCTCGCGCACGGCATTCATGAGCACGCTGCTCGGCGGGATCGCGACCACGAGCGCGATCGCTGCCGGGCAAGCGGCGATCATCCTCGCGACCGGCAGCCTGTTGGCGCAGCGCGGATTTACGCTGCACGGAACGGTGCTACTCGGATTGTTGATCGGCGCGTTCGACTTTCTGATGAATTTGTTGCAGCTGCTCGTGCCGGCCCTCGAGCCGGGATGGAGCTGGGACCTCGCGATCATCGCCATCGCCACCGGTGCGATCACGCTGCTCGGCGCTCGTCGCGCGACCGCGACGGTGTGAGCGACCAACAGAAAGAGACCATTGAAGCACTCGAGCGCCGCGTGGCGACGCTCGAGAACATCGTGCGCCGCCTGACGTTCGTCGCCGGCTCCGCCGAGCGAGCGCAGCTTCCTGTACCCGCCGCGCCGGCAGCGCGTCCGCCGCGACCCCCATCGCCACCCGCCCCACGAGCGGCGCTGCCCGCCATCAAGCCCGCGACCACGCCCGCCACGGACCTCGAGCAGTGGTTCGGCCAGCGCGGGCTGTTGGCCATCGGCGTGCTGGCCCTACTCGCGGCCGCGGCATTCTTCCTCAAGTACGCGTTCGACCGGGGCTGGATCTCGCCGCTGTTCCGGGCGCTCGGCGCGATCGTGGCGGGCATCGCCGTCGCGGCGTGGGGCCACGAGCGCATTCTGCGCGGTATGCGCAGCTACGGCGCGGCGCTGATCGGCGCGGGCGGCGGGCTGACCTATCTCGGTTTGTGGGCGGCGGCCGGTCCCTATGCGCTGTTCGACCGGCGGCTCGGCATTCTGCTGCTGGCGGGGACGACGGTCGCGGTCACGATGCTCGCGCTGCACCACGAGATCGAAGGCCCCGCGATCTGGGCACTGGGCGGCGCGTATCTCGCTCCCATCATCCTGCAAACCGCCCCGAACCCGCAGGGATTCCTCGCTTACCTCGAAGTGATCGGGCTGGGCACAGGGCTGCTGGCCATCACGATGGCGTGGCGGGCAACGTTCAATCTCGCGCTGTTTGGCTATTTGCTGCTCGCCATCGCCGGAGCCGGACCCGCGCTCGGGACAGCGAGCGGCATGTGGCTCGTCGCCGCCGGCGGCATTCTGGCGCTGCACGTGACCCTGCGCCGGCCCTGGCCCGAGTCGCGTCTCG
>DASTDR010000579.1:0-2559 GCA_035710265.1 Gemmatimonadales bacterium
CGCCCGCTCCCGAGGCTGGACGACGCCGACGAAATGCTCGCCCTTTCCCCGGATGGCACGAAGGCCGCTTTCATGGACTACGACAAGGGGCAGAACCTTGCGGTCCTCGACGTGATGAGCCAGCGGATAACGCCGCTGACCAATTTCGATTGGGCTCCAGGTTCTTCCTGGGTATATGAGGCAGCCTGGTCGCGTGACGGGCAGCGCATCGCTTACAAACAGTGCCCGCTTCGCGACTCGGAGCGCGCCTGCGAGTTGCGGGCAGTCACGCTGTCCGGAGAGTCCAGCCTGATCACCCGCAACCAGGCAGAAAGGATGAGGCCCGGGGGATGGCTGCCCGATGGCAGCGCGATCGTCGCGACAATCCAGCAGAACGACCGTACGGCCACCATCGGCCTCGTGCCGACCAACGGCGGTGAGTTCGTACCGCTGCGGTCGATTACCAATTGGACGGGTCGAGCAGCGCCGCTGCCGCGCGTGTCGCCTGATGGACGGCTGATCGCATTCGTCGAAGGCTCGCCCGGCGACATCCATGTGATGAGCGCTGATGGCCGAACCACGTATCGCGTCACAGATCACCCCGCCGAGGATTACTTCCCCGTCTGGTCGCCGGACGGGCGCCACCTGGCCTTCTTGAGTGATCGCGGCGGAATGGCGGCGCTCTGGACCATTGCCATCAGGGAAGGACAGCCCGCCTCTCAGCCGGTGCGCGTCAAGGACGGGATGGAGGCCGTCTATCCTGTGCTCGGCTGGACCACACGCGGCCTCGCGTACTCTCAGTATCAGCAGGCCGATGACATTTACACGATGCCGGTGGATCCAGAGAGTGGCGAGCTCCGAGACAGCCCGCGGCTGATCCCCTACCGTCGCACCGGGCACAACATCGTGCCCGAGTGGTCTCCCGACGGGAAGTATCTCGCCTTCGTGTCCTCTTCTTCTGCCGCTCCGGACCAACCCGATCGACGGGTCGTCTTACTGCCCGGCGACGGCGGCGAGGCGCGCGAGTTCGCGACGCCGGCCCACCGGCTCTGGGCGATGCGATGGTTCGGGGACAGTCGTGGGCTCGGCATCACGGGGCACGACGGGAGAAGCGAGCGCATGCTGTTCCGTCTCACCATTGCCACCGGCGAGTGGCAGACCTTTCCGCTGCCGCAGACCGGGCTCGGATTGCAATGGAACGGCATGTATTTCGACTGGAACGCCGACGGCAGCCGGTATTTCTATGGATGGCAAGACTCCTGGTTCAGCTCTCAGCTGACGATCGTCGAGCGCGATCTGCAGTCCAATCGTGATCGGATCGTGTACGGCAATAAACCTGAAAACCGCTTGGACCGATATCGTGGCCTCCGCTTCAGCCCCGATCGACGTTCGCTGACGTTCAGAAGCAGTGGAGGTGTCTTCGTCCTGGATGTCGAGAGCGGCGACGCTCGCGTGCTTCACGACGAAATCAATGGAGAAACCCGCTCGGCAGGTCAACGCTCGGAAGTGCCGACGTGGTCGCCAAGCGGGCGCGCCCTCCTGGTCCAGCGAGACGACAGCCGTGAGACGGGCAGGCAGGATACCGAACTGCGACTGATTCCGGCCGATGGCGGCGGGGTGCGTCGGATCCCGCTGCCCTCCGAGCTGACACGAGCCCCTTCTTCCAGACCCGGCGCACCGAAGCCGACTATCCAAAGCGTGGTCTGGTCTCCTGATGGCAGCCGCCTGGCGTTTGCAGTGAGGGCCTCACGAGTCGATTCGTTCGTGATCGAGGACCCGCTCGCGCTCCCGGACGCAGCGGATGCCTTGGCGTCGAGGTAGCAGAGTCGGGGCGCACGGGCCCCTTGGCGGCCCGTCGGCTAAACTAGCCGGGTGCGTTGGGTGCTCGCTCCAGCGATTGCCGTTTTCGCTGCGGTCATCGTTGTCTCCCCTGCGGCTGGACGCCCCGCGGCGCCTGACGCCCGCCTCCGCACCTCCGGTGCTTCGGCGAGGCAAGACGACCTGCCCGACGGAGAAGGCAAGAAGATCCTCCTCGCGTCCTGTACGAGCTGCCACGACCTGACCGAGGTCACGAAGTTCCGCGGCTACTACGACAAGACGCAGTGGCGCGACATCGTCGTGACGATGAAGGAATACGGTGCGCCAATCGAGGCAAAGCAGATAGACATCCTGGCCGACTATCTCGTCCTGCACCTCGGCAGGAAATGAGGGCCCAGGGCTCAGGCCTCAGGCCTCAGAGTTGAGGCCTAGCGCTCCTCGGGTACCTCGAGGCCCACGGCGCGCATCAGTGCGATGGCGTTGCTCCTCGTCACGGGCCCGGGCTTGACGAGGTAGTCGAAACGAATCTTGTCTTCCTCGAACCAGTCCTCGAAGTGGACGTTGATCGCCCGCGGCGCCAGTGCCCGTGCAATCGCCGTCAGCGCCAGGTCGTGAGTCGTGATGAGGCCGATCGCGCCTCGATCGAGCAGGCTTCTCAACACACCCGAGGCGCCAACGAGCCGGTCGTGCGAGTTGGTGCCGTGAAACAGCTCGTCGAGCAGGAACAGCAGCGGCCGGGGTCCGAGCGACAGGTCTGCCAGC
>DASTDR010000580.1:0-2164 GCA_035710265.1 Gemmatimonadales bacterium
TCAAATGCACGGTCCTGCTCAAAGGTGTGCCAACCGTGATCGCGGATTTGCGTGGTCCCGAGCAGGTCGTGGCCAGCGGCAATCCGGGGCTGGCGACGGGCGGCAGCGGCGATTTGCTCGCCGGATTCATCGGCGCCTTCCTCGCCCGTGGCACCACCCCGGCCGACGCGGCGGCCCTCGGCGCGCACGCGCTCGGCCGCGCCGCCGAGCAGGGCGCACGGCAATGGACCGCGCGGAGCTTGCGGCCCGCCGATGTCCTGGCGGCGCTGCCCGACGTGTGGCGGGCGTGGCAAGCGATAACCGCGCGCACCCCTCCAGTGCTCGTCGATCTTGACGCTCCGGACCTGTTGTAGGACTGCAACACTGGCGACGGCACTGGTCGCGTGCTCATCTTCCGCGCGCCCCGGTGCCATCGGCCCGGTTCGAGTCTTCAGCCTGGAGAATCGTGCCGTGATCTCCGACTTCTCTGAAGTCGAAGCGGTTGCTGCGTCATCCTGGTTCGTATTCGCGGCGACCACGCACGGGCTGCTCATTTACGACCGCGTCTCGCGTCGCTTTCGCATTCCGGTAACGGCGGTTGACGGCTATCCGGCGGGGCGGGTACGGCGCGCGCTTGCCGATCCTGCGGCGAACGCCGTATGGCTCGATCTCGGAACAGGATTTGGTTACATCCGTTACGATGTGGATGCACGCGCGTGGACGCCGGGTATCCCATCATTCAATGCGCCGACGCTGACCGTCGAGGCGGCGTTGGCGCAAACACCGCTGGTCGATGCGATGCGTGCCGCGATTCTGACCGACCGGCGCTTGCGGACACGACAATTCACCGCTGCCGCTGCGACGCCCGACAGACCGGAAATCTTCTTCGGGACGAACGGTCTCGGACTGATTCGGGTAGAAAAACAGACAGGAGAATGGGAAGTGCTTTCCTACGGACTGCTCGCCCCCGGGGTCGGTGCGATCGCGACCGTCCCAACCGGCGTCTGGACCGCGACCACCATCGCGGCCGGTCGCGCGCAACGCCGTGGTCTGAGCTGGGTCGCGCGCGACCTGTCCGCGACGACGGGCACTGAAGGCGGGCGCGCCGCGCTCGGCTTCTCCTTCCTGTATGGACGGCAGCTGGTGGCGCATGGCGAACAGCTGTGGCTCGCGAGCGAGCAGGGTGTCATGCGCATCGATTCCACCGGCTCCCACACGCGGACGTGGGCTCTTCCTGATGCGACGTGTCTTGCGGCCTCCTCACGAGGCATTTGGGTAGGAACGAGATTCGGCCTTTCCTTAATAACAGCGAACGAATGGCTCCAGGACCTCGAGCCGCGCGGTATCGCAATCACGAGCTTGCTCGTCGCGGCTGATACGCTTTGGGTTGGAACCAGCTCCGGCCTCGCGTACGTAGCGCCTGGCAGGGTCGATATGACGATTCCGCTTGAATTGCGTGAGCGCCCGAGCCTGCGCGTGACCATTTATGCCCTCGCGCGTCTTCAGGACACCATCGTGATGGCGACCGAGCGGGAGCTTTTCTGGCGGGACCCGACGACACAGGTGTGGACATCTGTGGCGCTGCCGCCTGCGCTCGGCATTCCCACCGCGCTCGCTGCCGGAGCGAATGGCGAGTTGTGGATTGGTGGAACGCGCGGGCTCGCGCAGGCCGAGATCACGAGCGGCTTTGTGCATGTGTACCCGGCGCCGATCGACATACCCGCTCCCGTCCGCGATCTCGCGGCCGATCGCGAGCTCCTCTGGGCAGCCACCGACAGCGGGCTGGTCCGGATCCGATGAACCTCGGTCCCGGCAAAGAGTTCGATCGCATTCGCGCGATCTTCGGCCGGCTAGCCGAGCTGCTGCCGTCGAACGCGCCGCTGGGCGATGATTGCGCGCTCATTCCCGTCGGCGGCACGACGCTCGCTGTGAGCATCGATGCGTCGCTTCAGGACGTCCACTTCCGTACGGACTGGCTCGACTTCAAGGAGATCGGGTTTCGCGCCGCGGGTGCCGCGCTGTCGGATCTCGCCGCCGAAGGCGCGCTACCGCTGGGCGTGATGGTGTCGCTCGGAGTGCCTGCGCAAAACGGCACGCCAGTCGATCCGGCAGTCCAGATCATGGAAGGGGTGGCCGCGATGTGCAGTAACCTCGGTGCGCAGATCTTCGGCGGCGACATGACGCG
>DASTDR010000581.1:0-3705 GCA_035710265.1 Gemmatimonadales bacterium
CGTCCGGCCGGCCGGCCCCTTCGCGGCGCTCGGGGCAGGCCGTCTCGCCGTCAGGAAACGACCGCCTTGTCGCCCGCGCCGAGCTTGCGCAGCGCCACCGCCACCACGAGCAGCAGGCCGTACATGCAGACGATCAGCGGCCCGGTCGGAAGGTCCTTCGTGTACGAGAACCAGAGGCCGAGAATCGACGCGAGGGCGCCGGTGCTCCACGCAATGAGGGTGAGTCGGCGCTTGTCGGCGGTAAAGAGATTGGCGATCACGGCCGGAACGACGAGGAAGCTGAACACCATCAGTACGCCCGCAATCGGCACGGCCAATGTAATCACGACACCGAACGAGAGATAAAACAGGAAATCCCACAGCCGGATTTTCCATCCTTGCGCTTCGGCGAGCTCAGGATCGAAGGAGATCGTCAGGAACCGGCGCCGGAACGCGTAATGAAAGACACCCAGCGCCACGTAGCCAATCGCGAGCTTGATGATGGTCGGCCAGGTCACCCACAGCAAGCTCCCCACCAGCGTTTTTTCCACCGCTTCACCGCCGCCCGGCACCTTATTGGCGACCAACACGGCCGCCGCCGAGGCGACAACGTACACGATGCCAATGTAGGCCTCTTGTGGTACGCGACCCGCCCCCAGACGTGCCGAGGTCCGCGTGAGCGCAAACACGAACGCGCCGATCGCGGTCGCCAGCAGCGCGAACGTATACGTCATTCCGGATTCGGGCGCCACGCGAAACAGCAGCGCCGACAGGCTGCCCAGGGCGGCCATTTGCGCGAGCGAGAGATCGACGAAGATGACCTCGCGGGCAATCACATGCAGTCCGAGATAGGAGAGCATGGTCACGAGGATCATGCAGGCGACGAACGGCGGCAGCATCAGCTGGAAGCCGCTCACGGGACCTCCTGCGCGGCGAACGCCTCGGCCAGCTCCGACACCCAGAGGTTGACCAGATCGAAGTACGTGGTCAGCCCGGCCGAGCCGCCGGCGTTCGATGGGACGATGACGGCCCGGGCGCCGGTGCGATGCGCGACCTCGAGCACCTGGTTGCGATCGTAGTAATTGGTCGAGAGCAATACGGGGATGCGCCGCTTGCGCATTTCGGTGATGATCTCCTGCACATGGCGCGGCGTCGGCGGAATACCGGGTTTCGGCTCGATGTAATCGAAACACGATATCTGGAACTCACGCGAGAAGTAGTCCCATTCCTTGTGATAGCACGCGACGATCTTGCCCCGGAACGGCATGCCCTGCTTGAGCCATCCGCCGAGCTTGTTCAGCAGCGGCGCGCCCCGGTACTGCTGCTGGCCGAGAAAGGTGAAGAGCTTCCCCTGCCGGTCGAGGTCCGCGAGCGTTTCGCCGCCGAGCATGGCGACCAGCTCGTCGCCGAACAGCGCGCGATACACCCGCGTCTCGAAGTCTTTTTCACGGGTCGTGAAGTATTCGGCGTCCTGCGGGGCGACGCGCTTCAGGCCGCGCAGAATGTTGCGCGCAATCAGGACCGCGTTCAACGGATCGGTCCAGATATGCGGATTGCCGTAGACGTGGATGTCCCCCTGCGCGCGTGACAGGTTGGCGGGGATATCGAGCAGCGGCAGACCCTGATACGCGGCTACATATCCGGGACCACCCTCCACGATTCTCGGGTTGCTCGCCTTGTCGAGCAGCGCGGGCACCCACAGCTCGAGGTCCAGCCCCGTGGTCACGAACAGATCGGCCTGGGCCAGCGTCGGGACAAAGCTCGGCTTCGGTTGTACGTAATGGGGGTTTTCATCCCCCACGGCAATCGAGCTCACGCGGCCCCGGTCGCCGACGATTTCGCGCGCGATGGCAGCGTACGTCGTCAGCGACGTCACCACTCTCACCGGCGCCGCCGGCGGTTCGGTTCGCGCAACGTTGGACGTTGCGCCTCCGACGAAGGCGAGCAGCACTGCAAGGGTTGTGTATGTCATGTCAGTAGGTCTCATGTCGATGGGGACCGATGGACCACACCGCCTGAATGAGGAGCCGGTCGCGATCGGCGCCGGCCGGGGTAAGCCGCCGGGTGTATTCAGCGCGCAGAAATACCCACTCGCTTTGCCACCAGGTCAGCGCGGGTACGATCTGGCGGGTGATCTCATTGGGTCCCTCGGGGACCTCGACGTAGTCGTAGCGCGCGCCGGCGATCCACCGGCGGCCGAGCCGGTACGTCGTCCCGACGTAGCCGCCGAACCGCGTGTCGCCGGCCCCCGCGCGCTCCTTGTTCAGGCCGTACAGCTCGGCGCGCAGCGTCCAATCACGGTACAAGGCGCGCGCGGGCGGCCGCCACGTGAGTCGGAAGTCGACACCGCCCATCGCGGTCTTGAGAGCAGTATCGGGGTTGGTGCCGTAGACGCCGGTGACGCCAACCTGCATGTAGGTTGAACCGCTGAGCTGCCAGAAGTTGTTCACATGGACGAGGTAGGCAGGCCGGTTTCCCCCTTCGAAGAGCACCACGTTCGAGCCCGCGGTTACTTGGGCGTACAACTCGTGAGTTCCCAGGCCGCCGAATGCGCGGTAGAGTGAGACACCCGCCCCGGCGAGGCCTTCTTCGCCCGTGAAGGTCGTGAGGACGAGCGGGTACTCGGTTTCCGGCAGCGCGTGTACGTGCCAGCGATTTAGCTCGCCGAGCTGCTGCCGAAACACGCCGAGATCGAGTCGAAACCGCGCCGGCAGGCCGGTATAGTAGAAATAGCCTTCCTCGATCTCGATGCCGCCTTCGTGTACTCCGGCAAAGATCTTCGTGTGCGAGTACGGATCGAGCGCCGCCTGAAACGAGAATTCCACCTCCTGCAGCTCGAAATTGTCTTGTTGCGCGCCGTTGGTCTGCACCTGCGCGTGCAGGTTGCCGGTCACGGTGATCTCCGGATTGAGCTGGGACTGGCTGCGCTCACGGCCGACGAACCGCTGCGTCGTATCCGCGCGGCGCACCGTATCCGTCCCGGCTGCCGCGGCCGCCGCGGCGCGAAGTGCCGCAATCTCGTCATCGCCAGCGCGCGCCGTGTCGCCGGCCGGACGGCGGCTCGTGCCCGCGATTTCGGCGCGGAGCGAGTCGAGCCGCAGCCGCAACGCGCGCAGCTCCCTGGCAAGCGAATCGACCTGGCGCTGGACCGGCTGCTGCGCGGCTGCTTCGGTTGCGAGGCAGGCCGCCACCAAGGCGGCGCAAAATGTGCGGGTCATGTGAGCACGTCTCCTGGCTTTCCCCAGATGTCAGATGCACTCCGCGCGTTGCGGAGCGGGACCAACGGTTCAGGAGAGAAAGGGCGGCGGTGCTCGCGCGGGAGCGGTGCGGGTAGTGGCCGAGTCGACCCAGTCCGAGAACGCCAGTCGTGCATTCGCGATGGGCGTGACCGGCGTCCGTATCGTGAGAGTCTGCGGCGTAACCATGTGCGTGCCCGCGTAGTGGCACAGCGCACATCGCATTTCGTCGTGGAGAATCGCGCACTGCGCATCATGCCTCGCTTCAAGGCCTGGCGGCGCCGCGACGACGTCGCGCGCGTGCGCGAGCGTGATCGCCCCCCCGCCGAGGGCCTGAATCAGGAGCAGCAGTGCGAGCGGAATGCGCTTCAGCATGATCTCCTTATACGCCGGCGGTCACTCGGCTGTTGCCGCGCGCGTACGCGCGCAGGCGCCGCAGCATCCGCCGGTCGTGCCGCAACGGGTCATCCCGCTTTGGTGTCTCGATAAT
>DASTDR010000582.1:0-4959 GCA_035710265.1 Gemmatimonadales bacterium
AGGGGGAGGTAGAGATGGCCAGCACGGCGAGATGGCAGCGCGCACAGCGCTACGAACGCGACTACTGGAGCTCGATCGCCACCAACATCGCGGCCGGCTCAGTGTCCCAGCTGAACTGGTACCAGTGGCGTGCCGACGCACTGGTCGGCAAGCTGCGCGATCTCGGACTGCAGGAGCTGACGGATGGCCACGCGCGTGTCGTGGAAGTCGGCAGCGGGCCTGTCGGCATCGTGGGGTTCTATCCCGCAACCGAACGCGTGGCGGTGGACCCGCTCGAGCCACATTACGCGAGCAACCACACGCTCACGGCGCTACGCAATCCGGCTGTCCAGTACCGCGCCGGAGCAGCGGAGCAGCTCCCGTGTGAGAGCGGGAGGTACGATCTCGCGATCATCGAAAACTGCATCGACCACGTGCGCGACGTGGACGGCGCGATGCGCGAGCTGCAGCGCGTCCTCACCCCCGCGGGCGTGCTGTATCTCACGGTCAACTGCCGCACCCGCTGGGGGTTCGTGGCACATCGCACCATCTCGAACCTCCGGATCGATGCGGGCCACCCCTACACGTTCACGCCGCCGCGCGTGCGCCGGTTATTGGGGAAATACGGCTGGGAGCCGCTGCACTTCGAGGTGGGATCCTACGCGACCGCACTGCGCGAGGATCTCGCGGGGCCGGGGATGCGCTCGCGCCTGAAGGGGCTGCTCGGGATCAGTGAGTTTCTCTGCTCGGTCGTGGCGCGCAGAAGGGGAGCCTAGGCGAGTACCCCCGTTCGCAGGCCGTAGCCGTTCCAGAACGCCTTCCAGTACGGCGTGACCGTCACGTCCGCATACCCGGCACGCTCGTACCAGCTGCGCAGGTCCTCCTGCTTGTAATGCTTCTTGACCGGACACGACAGCCGGTCGAACCAATCCGTCACGCACGTATGGAAATCGTGCTTGGTGTATTCCTGGATGCGCTCCGGGACGACACGCTCGAGCGCGCGGCCGAGTCGGGTCGCGCTCAAGCGGCGCCAGGGCGCGATGAACAGGCCGTAATCCACGCAGCCGGCTCCGATACTCACGAATTTGAGGACCGGATTCGGAAGGCGGGTGGTGATCTTGCGGGCGACCTCGAGCGCGAACAGCACCACGGGCCGGCTGGCCTGATAGACGTTCACGAGTAGCACGCCGCGTTCCTTCGGCTGGCGCGCCAGCGCATAGAAGCCGCTTTCCGGATCCGGCAGATGCTGGAGCACGCCGAGGCAATAGACGTAGTCGAAGTTGGCCGGACGGAACGGAAGCTGAAACGCGTCCGCCTGGATGACATGACAGTTGGCCAGCCCGCGTGTCCGCGCAAACGCCGAGTCCACCGCCCGCGAGAGATCCACCGCGAAGTGCTCTCGGGCCAGGCTGGCGGCGTTCGCCGCGTGGCGTCCAGCCCCGCAGCCGATCTCCAGTCCGACCTTTCCCGCGAACAACGTGTGCGCGTCGTAGCCGGTCGGCAGCCAGTCGCTGAAGTTGACGGCGTGATAATCGGCGGCCCAGGTCCATTCGTATCCGAAGGCTTCCTGCGTCTGTCGTTTGACCTGCGCATCCCGGTCGTTCCCGTTCGTGCGCGCGACGGTACGCGTCGTGTGCTCACGGTAGAACTCCGGATAGTCCTCTTTCAACGTTGCCAACAGATGCGGTGGCAGCATCCTCGGCACGCCCTGGATGATCGGGTACTCGAGCCCGCACTCGCAGCGCAGGAACCCTTCCATGATCTCGGCGCCCTCGCGGCGACGCTCCTCGAGCTGCAGCGATCCTTGGCAAGCGGGACACACGAGCTGTTGCAGGACAGACGGTTTCATGGTTTCCCCTCAATGCCCCCGGCTCAGCCGGACGTGGTCGATTCGGTAATAGTCGTGCTGCCGCTTCACGTCGCTGGTATTGCCACCGTAGGTGGGCGCGAACTGGACGTGATCGAAACCGCCATCCTGGACCATTTTGAGATTGGTGTACTGCCCGTTCAGCTGCCCATCGACCCACCACTTGAGCACGCCGTCGGCAGCGGTGGCGCTCGAGTACTTCGCGTAGATCTCGATGCGGTGCCACTGCGCGAGCGCTACGACGGTGGTGTCCACGTTGGGCTCGAGCCGCTGGCCCGCGCTCGGACCGCCGCCGCCGATCAAGTCGTTCATCGCCCGGATGCGCCACGGGTCGGGACTCAGGTCGAAGTACAACAGGTCTGTGGAGTTCCCCGTCACCGTCGGCGTCCAGATGAACGCGATCTTGTTGACCCCCGACCCGTCGCTCTGGAATGGGTCGGACGGCTTCCACCAAAAACCCCAATACAGCTCACGGGCCCCCTCCCCTCCGCCCCCCGCTGGGGAGAAGACGCATTCCAGCATGGCGGGATCGCGTCCTGACGGGAAACCGACCGGGTAGCTGAACTGGAAGACGTGGGGCGCCGACAGCGGCGCGGTGCTGTCTACGACGCGGGCTCCTCCGCCGCCGATTAGACCGTTGCGCCACACGCGCCAGCCGGTCGAGCCGATTGGCGTACCATCGGCCTGGCTGGAGAGCGAATCGCCGAAATCGTAGTCGTTCAGAACCGTCAGACCCGCCGGCTCGTTCGGCCAGGTGCCTCCCCCGGCGCCGGTCGAGAGCGACGACGCAACGCCGCACGGTGGGACAGCCGAGCCTCCCCGGGCGCGTTTCCACGCCCAGAGACCGCCGCCGATCAGCGCGACCCCGACGACTGCCGTCAGTGCAAGGTGGGAAGGTGTTGCCATCGCGTGCGTCTTTTGCAAGTCGAAGACCAGTGCCGTGAGGGACCGGCGTGGGAGGCGCGCCCGCCGGCATGTGGCGCCGGCGCGACAGCGTGTCGCGCTATGTCACGGCGTCCGCGGTCGACTCACGCGAATGTGATCGAACCAGTAATGGTCGGTCTGCAATTTCACATCGCCGGTATTGCCGCCGAAGGTCGGCGCGATCTGCAGATACCTGAATCCGTCGTCAGGAGCCATCTTGAGATTGCGAAACGCGCCGTTCAGCCGCCCATCGACCCACCACATCAGCACACCGTTGGCGACGGGATCGGTCGAGTACTTCGCATAGATCTCGATCCGATGCCATTCGCCGAGCGTGATGGCGGTAGTGTCGACGTTCGGCTCGAGTCGCCGCCCCGCGGTGGGCCCGTTGCCCCCGATCAGATCGTTCATCGCCCGGATGCGCCAGGGATTCGGACTGAGATCGAAGTACAAGAGATCGGTCGCATTGCCGGTCACCGTCTGCGTCCACAGGAACACGATCTTGTTCACGCCCGAGCCGTCGCTCTGGAACGGATTGGATGGCTTCCACCAGAACCCCCAGTACAACTCCCGCCTGCCGGGGATCAGATAGTACTGCAGCGTGGACGGTGTCAGGCCGGAGAGGAAACCGATCGGGTACGTAACCTGGTACACGGAGGGCGCCGACAGGGGCGCGGCCGAATCCGTTGCCTGAGAGCCGTTGCCCACGGGATTCCGCTGCACAAACCAGGACGATCCCCCGAGCGGCAGCTCATCCGGAGTCACCGCGATCGGGTCCTCGAACCCGTAATCGCTGATCAGCTCGAACTGCGGCGGCTCGTTGGGCCATGGACGATGGCTGCGGCCTGGACCAAATGCGTCCCGACAACTCGTGGGCTCGGCGCCCAGAACCACGGACAGGACGAGGGTCGTGACGACCGGGAAGCGGAGCACGACCCTCGTACACCAAAGATCCGATTCTGCGCCCGAGCGCTTGCGACCTGTTGCAGCGCCGCAACTATGGTCCGCGACTCACACGAACGTGATCGTACCAGTAATAGTCGTGCTGCGCTTTTCTGTCGCCCGTGTTGCCGCCGTATGTCGGCGCGAACTGCAGGTGATCGAACCCGCCGTCCTGCACCATCTTCAAGTTCGTGTAGTGGCCGTTGAGCACTCCATCCACCCACCACTTGAGCACGCCATTCGCCAGCGACCCGGTCGAGTACTTCAGGTAGATCTCGATCCGGTGCCACTGCCCCAGCGTGATCACCGTGGTCGTGACGTTGGGCTCATCACGCAGCCCTGCGCGCGGGCCGGCGCCAGCCATCAGGTTGTCCATCGCGCGAATGCGCCACGGTCCCGGACTCAAATCGAAATAGATCAGGTCGGTCGCGCCGCTCGGCGTCCACACAAACGCGATCTTGTTGACACCTGACGCGTCGCTCTGGAATGGGTTCGACGGCTTCCACCAAAAACCCCAATAGAGCTCGGTCACCGGCTGATTGAAGTTGTATTCCACCATCGCCGGCTCGTACCCGGAGAGCCAACCGATCGGGTAGTGAACCTGGAACACGCCGCTCGGCGATTGCGGCGCGCCGGCATCCTGCGCCAGCGTCCCGTGGCCGTCCGTATTCCGCCAGATGCGCCATCCTTGGCCGAGGAGATCGCCCTGGTTCGTTGCCGGCACGAAGTCGCCGAAGCCGTAATCGCTCAGCAGCGTCAACCCGGCCGGCTCATTGGGCCACCCGCCCGACGGTGAAGGTGGTGGTGGTGGGGGTGGCGGCGGCGGTGCCACCGACGCCGTCGTTGTCCCACTTGCAACGTTGGACAAGCCGCCGAATTCCGCGTCCGCGTTCAGCGTGCCGCGGAACGCGACCAGCTGGAATTGATACGCGGTGTTGGGCGTCAAACCCGAGACCGTGCACGAGCGACTGGTGCCGATGGTGCTGCCCTCGATCGGGACGCGACACGAGCCCCGGTCCACATCAGTCGCGGATCCCCACGACATGGGTGCGACGCCGAACCGCATGAAGTAGTCGGCCGGCGCGCCCGCGCCATCGTTGACCTCCGTGAAGGAGAGCGTGACGGAGCTGTCCGTCACACCCGCAACGGCGAGGTTGGTCACCGTGCCGGGGTCCGTCGGCGGAGGGGGGGGAGCCGGATCGGTCACGGTTACCGCGGCCGTGCCCCTGACACCTTCACTCGTCACC